>NZ_JAOBSU010000070.1:0-9670 GCF_025447695.1 Streptococcus danieliae
TTCGCATCCACTAAACCAATCTCCTCTACTCATGTTTTCTGAGACTAGTATAGCTAGATTTCTACTTTATCGGAAGATACCTTGTTATTGGGCGCTTACAAAACATAAAAAGAAAAGGATGCTAGATTCATATCCCTACTAGCATCCTCTAGTTGCTTGAAATTTTCTTGAAAAGTTTTTCTAATATAGAAATTTCTCCCTACACAGTCCCATCCATGTAAAGATTGTAAATTTCTACATCTGTTTCAGGAGCAATTTGAGCAATATATCCTTTTGAAAGAGCTATAGTCATTTAGTTTGCTTTTAGTACGAGGCAGCGAGTCGCAGACAGTACTAGACGTACGGCAAGACGAGCTAACAAAGTAATAAAAGATAAACTAAACGACTATAACACTCGAATAACCTCTCTCTGTGTACGACCATTCCCTTCTCGAAAAGGCTTCTATACAAAACAAAAAGAGGCTGGGACAAAAGTCTAGCCTCATTGACTTTGGTTAATAAAATGCCTTTGACGCAGTAGCTGATTGGCCTCTTCATTCGCTTTTCAAGCTCGGAAGAGGACCTAATCAGCCTTGCGGGGGTGGGACTACGAACTAAATTTTTTCAAATTTAGTTCTGTCCCACTCCCTTCCTGTACAGATTCGGAAGACCTCAGTCCCCTAATTCTGATTAGTCTTCGTTTACGTAAGGCATCAAAGCCATTACACGCGCACGTTTGATTGCGTTTGTAACTTTACGTTGGTTCTTAGCTGAAGTACCAGTTACGCGACGTGGAAGAATTTTTCCACGTTCTGATACGAAACGGCTAAGCAATTCAGTATCTTTGTAGTCAACGTATTCAATCTTGTTTGCTGCGATGTAATCAACTTTCTTACGGCGTTTGAATCCGCCACGACGTTGTTGAGCCATGTTATTCTCCTTATCTTATTCTTCAATCCATTAGAATGGAAGGTCGTCATCGGAAATATCCATTGGGCTGGTTGCACCAAAAGGACTATCGTTTCGAGAAAAGTCTGGCATTGCAGGTTCTGACATGGATTGACTAGCAGCTGGAGCAGATCCAAAGCTGTTGCCACCAAAATTTGAACCGCCGGCGTTTCCTTCTCGAACAGCGCGACTTTCCAACATTTGGAAGTTATCTGCTACGACTTCAGTAACATAAACACGCTGTCCTTGCTGGTTCTCGTAATTACGAGTCTGAATCCGTCCCGTAATTCCGATCAAAGCACCCTTCTTAGCCCAGTTAGCCAGATTTTCAGCTGGTTGACGCCAGATGACCACATTGACGAAGTCAGCTTCACGCTCACCATTTTGGCTCTTGAAGGGGCGGTTCACCGCCAAGGTGAAGGTCGCCACTGCAACATTAGATGGGGTATAACGCAAATCTGCGTCCCGGGTCATACGACCAACAAGTACAACATTATTAATCATTTGTTACCTTCTTACGCGTCAAGTTTAACGATCATATGACGAAGAATGTCGCCATTGATTTTTGAAAGACGATCAAACTCACGAAGAGCTGCATCATCGTTCGCTTCAACGTTCACGATGTGGTAAAGACCTTCACGGAAATCTTGGATTTCGTAGGCAAGGCGACGTTTTTCCCATGCTTTTGATTCAATGATGGTTGCACCATTGTCTGTCAAAATTGCGTCAAAACGCTCTACCAAAGCTGCTTTCGCTTCTTCCTCAATGTTTGGACGAATAATATAAAGAATTTCGTATTTAGCCATTGATTATGTTCCTCCTTTTGGACTAATGACCCGCCTCAAGACGAGTAAGTGAGGGATATTCTCACAAGAAATTAGTATACAAGAATTTTAAATAGAATGCAAGCGAAAAGTTGGGAACAATTCCTGAACACTATTTTTTCTTAATCGGATGCCTCAGAATCGTTTTTAGTCGGGCAGGTTCTGTTTTACGAAAATCACTGATATAAATTTCATGATGCATTCGTTCAGACCTAATATCCAACTGATATCCCTCTCTATTCATATATTCATGCATCCGTTGAACCGTAGCCGGCTCATCCTCATAAGGTCCGATATGTAAGGACTGTACGCACAAACCTTCATCATAGGTGAACCACTCGACCTTGGCAAAATCCATTTTCTTCTTCTGACTGGCCTGCGCGATCGCCCAATCAAAATTTTCCTTGCTGACAAAATCAGGCATCCGAATCAGCGAAATAAACCGGAAATCCATCTTACGCTCGTAATCAACACCTTTGACCCCTTCTTGCCACCAAAGAGCTTCCAAAGGCGGTACGACAAAATCAAAGTAACCCTCCATACGATAATCGGTGTTTTTACTCATCTTGATTGTATAAGCAATCGGATAGAGTAACCGAATGGATTCTTGGTACTCGCCACCAGCCTCATTCAGATCCCCCTGCCCCCTCACTGCTAGAAAATTTATCTTAGGCACCTGAACGATTCGTGGTTCCACATTGGTCGGATAAAACTCCTTGTATTCTTTTTTAACATTAAAGACCATTGTTACTCCTTTGGGATTTTAGAATAGCGTTTTTATCCAGACTTAGCCCTCATCCTTCTGAGGCCGCTCTTCTTCAATTTCCAGCAAAGCAGTTAGAGAAATACCTTCTCTTAAAATGGAGGCCTTTAATTGTTCATTCGTTTGTTTATCAAAATGAACTAGATCAAAACGATAAATAGTCGGAAGCTCTTCCAAAAATTGTCGCATTGCTCCCAGCGTTTCAAAGGAAACTTGCTCCCCAAAAATCGCCAAGTCAACATCGGAATACTTCCGATAATCCCCACGCGCACGTGAGCCAAAAATAAAGACTTGTTCGATCTCTGGGAAAGAGAGAATTTGCGCGTGAAGCTCCTTTAGGAATTCCGATTTTAAACCTGTTTTATTTTCCATTGAAGAAGGACTCCACTTTCAACAATTCCGGTACATAGGTTGCTTTGATTCTCTCCAAAAGATCCAGAGCCGTTTCAAAATCGTAAACATGCGTTAGCTGATTTCGAGCTCTGAGCATTTCGATTAAATCTTCACCTTCGACATCCATTTCTTCCAAAAGACCCGATGAAGCTGCTGATCTTAAGACATTTGTCGGTGAAATAATCCCAATGTCAACACCATTGAACTCGAGGTAATCTTTTAGAGTCTTCCACATTAAAGCGAATGAAAGCGTAAACTGCTTTAAGAGACCACTTAGTTCTAAACCAGAAAACTCAGTGAGCCGACGCTCACCTAAATTCCGATTGAGGTGATTAAGGATTTTCGAAAAATTTTCATGTTTTTTCTGATAGCGTTCTTGATAAAACATAAGAAGCTCCTTGCACGTTTCCAAATACACAAAAGACGAATCTTAGACTATCGCTAAACAGATTAAATTTTAGCTACTAGCATCATAACACATGTAGCCATCCTTTTCATTTAAAAATCCGTAAGTCCAAAACTGGTAGCGAAAAAACAGTATGATGCTTTAGGGCTATTGTGTTCTTCCGTTATAAGGGTTCTCAAATAGATACTTCTACTTTTGGACAATCGCCAATAAGTCGGCATAAGTTTCCACCACACCATAAACGTAATTAGAGTCAATATTCCCCTTATCTTTCAAGGCCTTAAAATGCGCCTTCGCGCAATCAATTTTCGCCTTTTCCGCTGGTTTCAATTGCAAGCTAGACATCGATCCTTTGGTCTCAGCCACAAAATAAATGTGTTTAACACTGCCTTCCCGGAAGGCAATGGCCCAGTCAGGATTATAATTCCCTAATGGAGTCGGGATTTTGAAGGCGCGTGGTAACTTGACATAGACTTTGACATCATCCTGAAATTCCAATTCATGTTGGAAGTTTTTCTCAATTTCCGAGTCTACCTTTACATAGTGGTAGATGGATTTATCAGATTCTAGAACATGATTATCTGATGGTCTAGCTGTTTCAGAATTATCGTAAAAAAGATTGGTATCATAACAATCCTCTAAGACCTTGTATTGGATATGATCTACGATTTGAGCTGATTTTTGTTCATTAATTAGGATAGAGACTTTTTGGATAAACTCTTCTGGATTTTGCTTAAATTTAGCAAATTGATACGGGGCTATTTGACTCAAAATACCCGCAATCGTCTTTCTAGTTAGACCTGTTTTTTCTGCAACCTCTCCAAGTAAGTCATATTGAACCTCTACAGGGAGCATCTCCACATGTTCCATCTCCTTACCATTACTTGCTATTTTTAAATCTAACCCTAACTCTTGATCCATCCTGTCTGCAGCTGCTTCGGTAATCTGGAAGGTCACTTTCTTTACAACTAATTTTTCATTAACAGCTTTCACTGCTTTTTTAATCAGCTCGTTCTCATCAAAATCTACTTGGTAAGTAGTTTTATGATGAATCGTATTCCATAGTTTTAAAAATTCTTCTTTTCCAAGATTCTCATCATTGACTTCTTTCCCAAGCTCGACGGTCGTATTATAGGCATTTTCAATTGAATAATTTCTTGAAGTATAGATACTTTCGAGTAACTCCAGCACTTGTCCTTCAAAACCTTGCACCTTGGAGGTAAAGAGCAGTTCTCTTGCTTCTTTAGCTTCAAAAAACTGCGGAGTCAACTGTCCTGTGTCATCAATATAATCCTGACGAATTAACTCAAACTGAATGGCTCTTGCTACCTCTGGTGTAACCTGCAATTTCGCTCCTGTTTCGTTGACCAATACTTTACCAGCAAACAAACCAATTTCCACTTTGCTGGGACGATTTGCTAGAACTTCACGCAATTCCTCTTGCAAGCCACGGGCAAAGTCATCATAGCTTTCATTAGCAATGACTGTCAGTTTATTGATGTCATGAACGCTATTCCCGAGTAATTCTTTATCTTGTCGAACACCGTTTTGATCAACCGCTAAGCGCATCCCCCGACCAATTTCCTGGCGTTTTCTAGTTTCCGCACTTGATTGCTTCAAGGTACAAATCTGAAAGACATTAGGGTTGTCCCATCCCTCTTTCAAAGCAGAGTGGGAAAAGAGGAAGCGAACCGGCTCCTCAAAGGAAAGCAAACGTTCCTTATCTTTCATAATCAAATCATAGGCATCGCTATCATTGGATTGCTGCGCTCTTTTCTCACTAGCCGACTTGTAATCCACAAAAATCGTCTTATCTGATTTCTTGACTTTATCAACAGAAAAATAGCCAGCATGAACATCTTTAGCAGATTGGTAACGATTGAGGTAATGCCAAAAATTCGTCCCATGACGATTGGGATCTCCCAGTAATGCCTGAACTTGCGCTTCGTATTCTTCTTCAAAAATCTGCGCATATTCTCCATTAGAAGCTTGATGTTGATCGTCATAACATTTATACTTGGCAACCTCATCAATAAAGAATAGTGATAAAACCTTGATTTTCTTGTTATACAAACGCTCTTCAGTCTCCAAGTGACTTTTAATGGTTTCACGAATTTGAATCCGCCTCAGACTCGCTTCATTCAATTCCCCCATCACTTCGCCTGCATACAATTCTCTTGTCGGACCAATCTGCAGTTTATTATCACGCGCATCAAAACCACTTAGAGTCCAGCCACGATAAACCTCCAACTCTCCTGACTCGATATACAAATCAAAGGGCTCGCTCACTAATTTCGTTTTTCGACGAATCCCTGTCTTACCTTTGACCTCAAATTCAATCCGCGCTTTCGGTGCTCCCGTCCGTTGGGGCACAATCTCCTGTAAATAGAGATAGCCTTGAGTTCCCGTCGTAGTAATTTGCTCAATAGCCTTAACTGTAATTTTTTTAACCAACTTTCGATTATAAGCATCCATTGCATCCAAGCGATAAACCATATCATAGTCTTCCTTGTGGGTCGCAGAATAACGGAGAGTAAATAATGGATGAAAATCCTTTAAACGCTCCTTAGTCTGCTTGCCCTCTACCGACTGTGGCTCATCAATAATGAGAATGGGATTCATCGCCGCAATCACATCAATCGGCTTTCGCCAAGCAAATGACTCTTGCTCCATATGAATCCGTCTGGCATCCTTTCCTTTGGCATTAAAGGCTTGAGAATTGATAATCATGACTTGAATGTCGGGGGAATTAGCAAAGGTATCCAAATCTCTCAGTCGGCTGGAATTGTAAACAAAGTAGCGGGGCTTTTTGCCATACTCCACCTGAAAATGCTCGTCCATCATCTGAAAGGACTTGAGCACTCCTTCCCGAATAGCAACACTAGGCACAACAATAATAAACTTGAGCCAGCCGTAACGCTTATTCAATTCCATTATAGTACGGATATAGGTGTAGGTTTTCCCTGTACCTGTCTCCATCTCAATGGTAAAGTTATAGGCAGTCCGTTGACCGATGCGTTCAAGTGCCAGCTTGCTTGAAGGCTTTAAATGGTGCTTGAGCTGAATCTGGGTGACCTGTTCTTTAATGGTGTCCTCGCTTAGTTCAATCGGAGCATTCCGAAAAGCGTCCTGCCCCACATCCAGTGTCACCTGCTGGCTCCTACCTGTATCCATCAAATAGCGAAAGCCATCTCGTTTTGCCTGCCCTTGAAAAATATCGGCAACCGCATTGACAGCTTCTATTTGGAAATCTTGCTGCTTAAATTGTAGTTTCATGACTTACCTCATTCGTTTTACTTACCCTACTTTTCTTGAATTCTGTCCAATTGGATTTTTATGTTTCAGTTTTCTGTTTATGTATTTGTATTTATCAGAGAAAACTTACTTTCCAAACTAATTAGTTTAAATAGTTAGTTTCACGATTCAACTATAGATTCTTCGGTTTCTTTATAACCAATTATTAATAATCTTACAGTTAAAAGTGTAATCTGATATAAGTAATCTCTCTGTTTCTCACTCTGTAATGCCGATTGGTATCGTTCTGTATGTCGAATTTCAGCAGAATTTGATAAATCAGTAATTGCTTTCATGATGGTGTTCGTAAATTCTCGAAAAGGTACATGCTCCTCTGCTACATTTGTTACCAATCTTTCAACCGATTTTTTCAAATGACTTTGCTCTTGAGCATATAGTGACTTAGTTCTTTGAAAAGCATCAATAATTTTTTCCAACCCTAACTTTCTTTTTTTTTCTTCATAAGAAGCGATTAATTTCTTCGATTCCTCAATTAGATTATCTATACCATCTTCAACATCTGGCATCAAAAAATCAATTATAAATTGAAAATTCTCATCTAATTTACGTTCAAATACTCCCTCTATTGTCAAATGATACGACAAATTATTTCTTTCTAATAACTGATTAATCTCTTCTCTAAACATAGACTTTTTAACTGTTCCGTCTATAAACTCATAACAATCTTTAGAAAAAAAATCTCTCCCTATTTCCTTTATATCAGTAATATTTTGAAATATAAATAGTATACTATCAGCTAAAATAGAGATAGAAAAGTAATCATCCGGATCGATATTAATTTTTTCACCCTGTCTAAAAGCCTGAATTTCAGGAATATAGGCACATAATTCAGTGTAAAACTCAGTTTTATTAAGCCCAGTTTTTGCTCTAGGTCTACGATAATCTTTTGATTTTTCATGATAATTACAAGAGAGTTCTCTAGAATATTTCGTTACAAATCCATTTAAAATCAGCGACATCACTGCACCGTTCACATCTTCATCATACTCAAATTCTGAAAAAAATTGATAAACCATCTCCTACACCACCTTCACTTTGGTTTGAGGGGAAATTTCTTTGAAGATCTCCGTGAGATTGATTTTATCGGCTGATTTGGCGAATGAGCTGTCACAGAAAACAACACGAAGAGGTTTCTTTCCAGCAATATGACGAATTACCTCTTCAGTTAGGTCTTCTTCGAAACAAGCAAGAAGCGAACCTTCTGCTACATTATGGATTTTCTTACCTGCGACTTCCTCACTTTTTATAGAAAGTGACAAATCCATCCCCCAGGCTAACATAACTTGGAAAAGAATATCTAAACTTGTCCGCCCTTCCTTGATATTTGACACACTATCAAAAAGATTAGTTTGCTCTGTTTGGTCCGGACTGACACCCACATCCTTAAAATTAGAACTGGCTAGTCTATAGGCTTTAAAGCCAAAATCTTGCTTATCGACAGTTTCCGAGTGTTCCTCTTGAATCTTCTTGGCTGCACGGCGAATCCGCTCGCGTGAAATTTGGTCGATGGTTTCGTAACCCGCATCTTTTGCTGCCGACTTATTTGCCACTTCCTCATCTAGGGTACAAAGAATATACTTGCGATTGCCACCGTCTTCTGCATTTAACTGCATCACAGCGTCTGCGGTCGTTGCCGAACCAGCGAAGAAGTCTAGAATTGTTGCGGTTTCATTACTATATGTAACAGTATCAACTAAAAACTTTAACAATAAACTTGGCTTGGGATTGGTAAAGATAGCAACATCTGAAAATATTTTTTTTATTTCATTTGTTGCATCAGTATTGGTTGGTAAATTATTAAGTGGTTTTGAAAAAATTGATACGGGGGGCTTCACATTGACTTGTCCCGTATTTCTCTTTGCAGTAGGCCTTAAAGTACTGATAGACTTTATTTCGATACTTCCGCCATTTTTAATGAGTTCATCAATCTTTTCTTGCACCCACTTAAATCGTCCACGAATCTCAAAATTTTCTTCTGGAACCCCATATTTAACATGAACGTCATCTAATAATTCAACTTGAAGCTCACCATTACCATAAAATCCCTTACTTAGTGTACCAGAGAATTTACCGTTGTTGATTTTAACTGCTTTATGTTGTAGTATTCTGGTCGATTTCCCATTAGAAATATTCAATAACTCAATCGCTTTATCTGGATCAGTAAAACCACCTTTCATACTTACCATCTCATTTTTTCTATAACAAAGTACATACTCATGAATATTAGCCACTTCTTTTGATAGGAATGACGGCTGAGTCTTTTTATGCCAGATAAAATCTTGTACAAAATTCTCCTCCCCAAAGATTTCATCGCAAATAACTTTAAGGTGAGCTTGTTCATTATCATCAATCGAGATAAAAATGACGCCACTGTCTTTTAAAAGATTACGAGCTAATCTTAGACGCGGGTACATCATATTCAGCCAGTCCGAGTGGTAGCGGGCCGAGCTTTTTTCATTTTTGGTCAGTCCGACGACTTGTCGTCCTTTTTCATCTCGAAGGTCCATGGCATCTTCTAACTCATCAGTTGTTTTTTGGAACTTATCTGAATAAACAAAGTCTTTCCCTGTATTGTAGGGAGGATCAATGTAAATCATATCAACCTTGCCTAGATAGGATTCTTGCAAAATTTTTAAAACTTCTAGATTATCTCCAGTGATAAAGACATTTTCACTGTTTTCAAAATCAACACTTTCATCAAGGTCTGGCCTCAAAGTTTTAGTGGTTGGTCTACCTGCTTCAGCAATTGCTTCACGTTTTCCAACCCAAGTAAATTCATAACTTTCTCGTCCTTCAACAATATCCTCTGATAAGAACTGCTTTAACTTATCAAAATCAATCGCAGGACGGAGTTGCCCCTTGTCATCTCTTTTCTCTGTCAGAACTTCAGGAAAAAGTTGACCAATCTTTGTCAGATTCTCTAAGAAAATACCCTTAGAAGATAGATCTAGTCGTTCATATCCAGAGTGTTCACCTGTGCTGTGCTGTGCTGTGCTGTGCTGTGCTGTGCTGTGCTGTGCTGTGCTGTGCTGTGCTGTGCTG
>NZ_JAOBSU010000071.1:0-9394 GCF_025447695.1 Streptococcus danieliae
ATTGCTTTTTTTTGCACTCTGAATTACAAAAAAAGTTGCATGGAGAGCAAGCTTTCCACACAACTTATTATAGAACCCTTTTTTCATTCAAATTCACCTCTGCGTAACAGTATACTCTATTTTGGCAAAAAAGTTTCCTGGCGACACCAGGAAACTTTAACATTTATTTAGACTTAATATAATTGACTCCGACTGCCTTCGGCGCAACGGCTTTTCCGAAGAAGACCGCAAGGACAACGATCGTCAAGACGTAAGGAGCAATCTGTAGGTAAACGGCCGGAACCTTGTCAAAGAGTGGCAACTGGCTCCCAATAACCGCCAAACTTTGGGACAATCCAAAGAAGAGGCTGGAGAACATGGCCCCAACTGGATTCCACTTCCCGAAGATCATCGCTGCAAGCGCGATAAATCCTGGTCCGACAATAGTTGAAATGGAGAAATTAACCGAAATCGATTGGGCATAAACCGCACCTCCAACACCACCAAGGAAACCAGAAATCATTACACCCGCATACCGCATCATGTAAACATTGATCCCAAGAGTATCAGCCGCCTGTGGATGTTCACCAACGGAACGGAGGCGGAGACCAAACTTGGTCTTAAACATCACAAACCAAGCCAGGAAGGAAACCGCAATGGCCACATACCCCATAATCGACGTGTTTTTGAAAAAGATTTCGCCGATAAACGGAATATCCGACAAGATTGGGAAATCAAAACGTCCAAAGGACTCTTGAATATTATCCGTCTGCCCTTTGTTGTACAGAACTTTAACCAAGAATACTGTCAAGGCAGGAGCCATCAGGTTCAGCACCGTACCACTAACAACATGGTCTGCACGGAAATGGACAGTCGCTACAGCATGGAGGAGGGAGAAGAGCACACCCGCCAAACCTCCAACTAGAAGAGCCAACCAGGGAGTTGCCTCTCCAAAAACGGAAGCTGTCTCAAGGTTGAAAACAACTGCTGAAAAGGCACCAACAACCATGATTCCTTCCAAACCGACATTGACAATCCCAGCATGCTCAGAGAAACTTCCACCGATAGAAGTAAAAATGAGAGGGGCTGAATAAATCAGCATGGAAGACACTAATAAGGCTAATAGGGTTTCGAGATTCATTTAGCTTGCCCCTCCTTTTTTGCTTTTGATTCAAGGAATTTTTCAATGACATAATGAATTCCAACGAAGAAGATAATCGATGCTGTCACAATGTTAACCAGTTCTGGCGGAATTGACGCCGCATTCATACCTGGCGCCCCAACTTGTAGGACAGCAAAGAGGAAGGCCGCAAAGATAATTCCAATTGGCGAATTATTGGCTAACAGCGATACTGCCATCCCGTTAAAGCCAATCGAGAGGGAGCTTCCTTGAATGTAGACATTCTGAAAGGTTCCAAGCCCTTCAACAGCTCCTCCCAGACCCGCAAGCGCACCGGAGATAATCATCGAAATAATGATAATTCGTTTGGAAGACATCCCCGCATACTCACTGGCATGAGGGTTGAGACCAACAGAGCGAATTTCAAAACCAAGAGTGGTTTTTTTCAAGAGGAACCAAATCGCAAAGACTGCAATCAGGGCAAAGAAAATCCCAATGTTCATCCGTGAGTTACTGGTCAGAGCCCGCAGCCATTCTGTTTGGTAGCTCGCAGCCATTCCCACTGGCTTACTAGAGTCGGTACTTTGCATCACAGACTGAGGCAATTGGTGAATAAGCGCATTTCCAACATAGAGAACAATATAGTTCATCATGATGGTTACGATAACCTCACTTGTTCCCAAGTAGGCCCGCAAAATTCCTGGAATCGAACCAATGATTCCCCCAGCAAACATGGCAATGATAATGGTAGCCGGAATCATAACCAGGCGTGGCAGGTCTGGATTGAGAAGAGCAAAGGATGCTGCTGCAATCCAACCAGCCAAGGCTTGTCCCGCCAAACCGACGTTAAAGAAACCTGCACGGCTAGCTACCGCAAAACCAAGACCAATCAAGGTCAAAGGTCCCATAGCCCGGAAGATTTCTCCAATCGAACGCAGAGAACCAAAAGCTGTTGCAAAAAGAGCTTCATATCCCCAAATAGCATCGTAGCCAAAAATCCACATGATAATGGCTCCAAGGACAATCCCCAAGAGAACTGAAATTAGGGGAACAGCTGCACCTTGAATTTTCTTAGACATTTCCTTCCTCCTTCTTCAATTCTCCACCAGCCATCAAGATTCCAAGCTCCTGTTTGTTAGTGGTTTCAGGATCCAATTCACCCTGAATTTTACCATCATGAATAACCGCAATGCGATCTGAAACATTCAAAATCTCATCCAGCTCAAAGGAAACAACCAAAATGGCCTTCCCTTTATCCCGCTCCTCAATCAGACGTTTGTGAATATACTCAATCGCACCAACATCCAAACCACGGGTCGGTTGACTAACGATGAGTAAATCTGGGTCCCGATCCACTTCCCGCGCAATAATCGCCTTCTGCTGGTTTCCTCCAGACAAGGCTTTAGCGGGGACATATTCACTGGCAGCCCGAACATCAAACTCATCCATCAATTTACGCGCATGTTGGTAAATATTGGTATAGTTCAAAATTCCCTTAGAACTCATTGGTTCCTTGTAATAGGTTTGCAGGGCAATATTTTCAGAAATCGATAATTGCAGAACCAGACCATCACGATGGCGATCCTCCGGCACGTGTCCAACCTGCATTTCCGTGATTGTCCGTGGGCTAGCCCCGACAATATTTTGGCCTTTTAGAGTAATCATTCCCGACTTAACCTTCCGTAATCCAGTGATGGCCTGAATCAGCTCTGTCTGACCATTGCCATCAATTCCGGCAATCCCGACAATCTCACCAGCACGAACATCCAGATTGAGGTTTTTAACCGCAGGAACACCACGATTCTCCAAAACCACCAGATCTTTAATAGATAGAACCGTTTCTTGTGGTTGAGCCTTAACCTTGTCTGTTTTGAAGGAAACCGAACGGCCGACCATCATTTCAGCCAAATCCTGATTACTAGCCCCAGCAATTTCAACCGTTTCGATACTCTTACCACGACGAATAACGGTCACGCGATCGGCAACAGCCCTGATTTCGTCCAATTTATGGGTGATCAAAATCAAGGATTTCCCTTCTTTAACCAAACTCTTCATAATTTCAACCAACTCTTGAATTTCAGAAGGGGTCAAAACCGCGGTCGGTTCGTCAAAGATAAGGATATCTGCACCTCGGTAAAGAGTCTTTAGAATTTCAACCCGCTGCTGCATTCCTACTGAGATATCTTCGATCTTAGCTGCTGGATCGACTGCCAGACCGTACCGTTCGGACAATGCTTTGATTTCCTTAGTTGCTTCTTTAATATCTAAGACACCATTTTTGGTCACTTCACTTCCCAAGATGATGTTTTCAGCAACCGTGAAGGCCTCCACCAACATAAAGTGTTGGTGGACCATCCCGATTCCAAGAGAAGCTGCTTTAGAAGGAGAATCCAATTGAACAACCTGGCCATTGACCGCGATCTCACCGCTGGTTGGCTCTAGCAAACCTGCCAGCATATTCATCAAAGTGGATTTTCCTGCCCCGTTTTCTCCTAGAAGGGCATGAATTTCGCCCTTCCGGAGTTGAAGATTAATATGGTCGTTGGCAACAAAATCCCCAAATTTTTTGGTGATGTCGCGCATCTCGATGACATGTTCATTCGCCATATTCCGTTTGTCCTTTCCAACGTCTCCGCTTATTATTTTTCAGGAACGGTTACTTTGCCGTCGATAATCGCTTGTTTTGCTTCTTCAACAGCTTTTTTGGTTTCATCGTTCAAGTTATCGTAAGTGACTTCAACACCACCTGATTTTAGGTCATAGGCAGTGGTTGTTCCACCAGGGAACTTGTCTTCTTGCAATTTATTGGCCATGTCTTTAATGGTGTTTCCAACTTCTTTCAAGGTTGAAGTCAAGACAACATTGGCTTCTTTCCCATCCTTGTCTTTGTAACCACCTTGAGGGGCTTGGTCACTATCTACACCGATGACCCAAACTTTTTCATCAGAATCTGCAGCAAGTTTTTCGTTCCGCGTAATGGCTTCATTCAAAAGTCCATCACCAGTCTTACCTGATGCGTGGAAGATCACATCTGCACCTGCCGCATATTGAGCTGCAGCAATTGTTTTACCTTTGGCAGCATCATTAAAAGAGCCTGCATAGTCCACTTGGACTTTGATCGATGGGTCGACAGATTTCACACCAGCTTCAAACCCTTTTTCAAAGCGTGTGATAACTTCACTTTCAACACCACCAATGAAACCAACTTGCTTTGATTTTGTATTTTTAGCAGCAGCAACACCTGCTAGGTAAGCTGCCTCTTGATCGGCAAAGGTTGCAGAAGCAACGTTGTCCAAATCAATCACGCTGTCCACCATTACAAATTTTGTATCTGGATTGTTTTTAGCGACTTCTTCCAAGGATGTCGCTAGGGCAAAGCCTGCACCTGCAACCATGTCATAGCCTTCTGTAATGGCTTGTTGGAAATTGTTGGTGAAGTCAGATTCATTTTCAGACTGATAATAAGTATAGCCCTGATTTTGTTCTAATTTATTTTCCTCACCCCAAGCCTTCAAACCTGTCCAAGCAGATTCGTTGAAAGAGTGATCATCAACCCCACCTGTATCCGTAACATAGGCTACACGAATCGAATCAGCATCTGACTCGGAACGATTCGCACTACGGTTTGAACAAGCTGCTAAAGCAACTACTGCAAGAGAGGCTGCACCAAGGGCTACAATTTTATTTGACTTCATTACAATCTCCTTTATTTGAATCAATTAATTTAAATTTTGGAAAGAATAAGGTAGCAATTCTGCCATCGTCATGGTCTTTGTTGAACCATCCTTGGCAATTAAGGTAATGGGTACTTCCATTTCAAAAAATTCCGCCATCACTTGCCGGCAAGCTCCACACGGTGACACCGGGGCTTGCGTCTCTCCATAAATGTAGAGAGCAGAGAAGTCAGTTACTCCCTCTGAAACGGCCTTAAAAATAGCGGTTCTCTCCCCACAGTTGGTTAAGCCAAAGCTCGCATTTTCAATGTTAACTCCGGTAAAAACCTGGCCATCCTTGGCAACAAGGACAGCTCCAATGGGGAAATGGGAGTAGGGAACGTAAGCCTGGTTAGCTGTTTTCATGGCCAGCTGAATTGGATCAATAGCCTCCATTCACAACCTCACCCTTCATAATGGCCACACCAGCAGAAGTTCCAATTCGAGTTGCTCCTGCTTCCACAAAAGCAACAGCATCTTCATAAGAACGCGCTCCACCAGCTGCTTTGACACCAAACTCTGGTCCAACTGCACGACGCATCAATTCAAGATCCGCCACATTGGCACCAGCTGTTGAAAATCCTGTAGACGTCTTCACGAAATCAGCGCCTGCTTCAACTGTTAGGCGAGAAGCACGCTCTTTTTCTTCGTCTGTCAACAAGGCTGTTTCAATGATAACCTTAACCAAGGCATCACCACTGGCCTCCACAACTGCTTGGATGTCCTGTAGAACAGTTGCATCATCACCATCTTTTAGGGCCGCAATATTCATGACCATATCCACTTCATCAGCGCCATTTTTAACAGCTTCTGCCGTTTCGAACGCTTTTGTAGCAGGAGTTGTTGCTCCAAGAGGGAAACCGATAACGGTACAGACTTTAACATCTGTTCCAGCCAGCTCCTCCGCAGCCAGCGCGACCCAGCTTGGATTCAAACAAACACTCGCAAAATCATAGTCTTTAGCCTCTTGAATCAACTGTAAAATCGCAGCTTTTTGAGCATCTGCTTTGAGAAGTGTGTGGTCAATGTATTTGTTCAGTTTCATGCTTTTCTCCTATTCTTTTGGCAGGAAATGCGGTTACATTTTACTCCCTCTATTTTATCATTTTTTAGCGGTCATTGACCACCTCCCTTCAAGTTTTTTGGGCGCTTATTTTGCAAAAAAAGAGGTTGATTTCTCAACCTCTTACGAATACAAAAGCGGCTAAGGTTTTAAAGAAAAACTTCAAAACCTACGTCCACACCAAAAAGATTATTTTTCTGGAACGGTCAAACGTCCCGCAATAATATCTTCTTTAGCTGTTGAAACGGCTGCTTTGGCATCTGAGGAAAGTTGACCTGTCACGAGGTTCACACCTCCCACTTTCAAACCATAGACAGCTGTCTGGTTTCCAGGGAAGTTCCCTTGACTGGTCTTATCTGCAATATCTTTCAGAGCTGCTCCAACTTCCTTGATTGTGGAAGTCAAAACAAAGTTTGCTTTTTTCCCATCCTTGGAAGTAAATTCTCCATCAGCTGATTGATCCTGATCCACACCGATGACCCAAACCTTGTCAGCTTCATCACGTGTTTCATTTAAATCTTTCGCTTCTTTGAAGACTCCGGCTCCACTTCCACCTGCTGCTTGGTAAATCACGTCCACACCACTCGCATATTGAGCCTGTGCCAAGGATTTCCCTTTAGAGGCATCCGTAAAGGAACCTGCATAATCTACCTGAACCTTGATATCCGGATCCACCGAATGAATCCCTGCTTCAAAGCCCTTTTCAAACCGTTTCACAACTTCAGATTCAATTCCGCCGATAAAACCAATCTTCTTCGACTGACTGGTCTTAGCTGCTGCAACCCCCGCTAAGTAAGCTGCTTCTTGATCCGCAAATGTTGCACTAGTTACATTCTTTTGACCTTCAATCACTTCATCCAAAATAACATAATTCACATCTGGATGATCCTTGGCAGCCTGCTCAACTGCATTTTTGACAATGTAACCAATTCCAATAATCAAATTACTTCCGCTCGAAGCGGCCTGCTCAAAATTATTGGTGTAATCCGACTCCGAATCGGATTGGTAATAATCATAACCATTACCCTGGCTAAGACCTTGGGCCTTACCCCATGCCTCTAAACCTTCCCAGGCAGACTGGTTAAAAGATTTATCATCCACGCCACCAACGCTAGTAACCAAACTAGCTTTTACCTTGGCTTCTGAATTTTCTGTGTTTTCTCGCTGACCACAAGCAACCAGTCCCAGTGATGCCACTGCTAGGCCTGCAACCGCAAGAATCGGCTTCTTATTCAAAGCACTAACCTCCGTTTTTTACATACAGTTGACAGTATAGCACAGAAAAATCATTTTGACTAGATTCATTCGTGAAAAATCAAAAACTTTTCTGTAAACTTTCACGAAAGCGTTTGAATCCCGAATGTTTTTCAGGGCCATTTCTCTTATATGCAACTGTTGTTTCCTTTTTTCTCAAAAAAGAAGCCGGCAAAACCGACTCCTCCTCTAATTTTCATCCTATTCATACCTCAATGAAACAACCGGATCTAATTGACTAATTTTTTTGGTTGGGAAATAGGCGGATAGGTAACCCAAGACCAAACCTAACCCAATCATCATCAGAATCGACTGCAGGTCTAAGAAAAAGACCTTGGTAATACTAGGATAAAAATGACGAACAACTACATTGGCGATACTTCCAATAACTTGAGAAACTAGGAAGGCCACCACTAAGGACAGGAAGGTAATGATGAGGGATTCATAGAGAAAAATTGACTGAACATCCCGGTTCAAATAACCAACCGCCTTCATAACCCCAATCTCCCTAGATCGTTGCATGATATTAATATAAACGATAATCCCAATCATAATAGTAGAAACAACCACCGCTTGGAAAGACAGGACAACCAATAATCCCTGAATCACCCGAATAAACTGGATCACCAAACCAAGTACCTCTTGTTGCGACAGCACAGTATATTTTTTATTTTCCTTCAGACTTTCCACAACGGCCTCTGTTGTACTTGGATCCCGCAGCTCAAAAATTACATAAGGCTTCAGGCGTACAAACTGATGTTGCTGCAGGATTTTTTCCAGTGTCACTGGCGCCATATAACTATTGCTATCTGCCAACTCATCTGTCAGAACCCTGCTAATCTTCACTGAAACAGTTGCTGTATGACTCCCTTTCTCGGTATTCTCCAGGATGACTAATTGAACTTCTTTTCCTATCAAACTCTCTGCCGTGTAACTACTTTTGGTCTCGCGATTAAAATCCTCGATAAAGGTGATTGGAACCGTTATCCCCTCTTCAGACGGATCCTTATAGGGATTCCCAGCAAGGAGATTTCCCTCTGTATTAGCAGGGACTGCAATCTCACTATTTGTATAAAGACTGACCAGCTGAGCATAATTGGGTAGAGACTGACTGAGATCCAGCTGGTTCCCTTCAATACTAGCTGTTTGAATCAAGGTTGAAAAGGGACTTTCTAGATACTTGATCTGGTCTTTGCCCACCAGCTCATAGATAAAATCAATATCAGATTGATTCAAAACCCCACCACCAGTTGTTTGAGCATTCAAGGACACCTGGATCTGAGCTGGTAATTGGCCCTGATTGGTTTCCCGATGAATTAGATCAACAACTGCGTTTCCTAGACCAAAAGCAAGTAAAATCCCGATAAAGCCGATAGAAGTCGCTGCCGCAATCATAAAATTTCGCCAACGCCGTTCTAAAAAATTAGACCAGGCCAAACGCAGCTTGCTCCGCCATGTAAAACTATTTCTCTGACTTTTCTGTTTTCTCAATGATCTCACCGTCCTTCATCCTGATAATGATGTCTGCATAATCCGCAACTTCTGGATTATGGCTCACAATAATGATTGTTTTCCCCAATGTCTGCAATTGTTTAAAAATCTCTAAAACTGCTGCTTGGGATTTGGAATCCAAAGACCCCGTCGGCTCATCCGCCACAATTAAGTCTGGAGTATTAACCAAGGCTCGGGCAATCGCCACTCGTTGCCGCTGCCCTCCAGATAATTCCTGAACATTTTTCGCTTTAAAGGCCAACATCCCCAACTGCTCCAGATACCGCTCTCCAATCGCATTCATTTCTTGTTCCCTTAAGCCGTATAAACGCAGCGGCAACTTTACATTTTCTAAAACAGATTGATGGGCAATGACATTAAAATTTTGAAAAACAAAACCAATATTCTCTTTTCGGAAAAGGGTCAACTCATCTGGAGATAACTCACCCAAACGCTGATTTTTAAAGAGAACCTCCCCCTGATAATCTGAGTCCAGACCACTAATAATGTTTAACAGACTGGTCTTACCACAACCGGATGGACCATAAATCACCACCAGCTTGTTTTCTTCCAATTGGAGATTGACTCCCTTTAGGGCTTGCTCACTAGCGTTCGAGGTCCCTGTATACACTTTATGAACATCTTTTATTTCTAACAACATCACAATCTCCTTTTAAGGCAAAACCAACATCTTATAAGAATCATTCCCGTTGCTTATTCTTTTTGAAAATAATGTCAGGATTCTGACTCCTCATCATCAATTTCATAAAAATG
>NZ_JAOBSU010000072.1:0-9381 GCF_025447695.1 Streptococcus danieliae
CGTACATCGGAAAGTTTTTTACTGGATTCATAATTCATAGCTTTAGTTTATCATATTATAGTTTTGCAGGAAGTCTAATGTTTCAACTAGTCATATTCACTGAACTTTTTGGCTCAGTCTCTTTCTATTCCAACCCTACTAGTTCGCGCTGCTTACGATTGGCTTCGTCCGCAACAAATTTAAAAACAATCTTGTTTTCCTTTATAGTGCCTTCTTTACCTAGACGACTAAAACTGCCACCGTACTTTTGTAAAATAGCTTCAGCCTCCAGCTGGCCTTGTGTTTTTTCAGTCATTGAGCTTTTCCTCCAATTGGTTCTTAGTATAGTCTGTTGGTAAGATCAAGTCAACTGAAGAGCGGATCCCTCACAATGAAAAAATTCAGCTTTTATAAACTGAATTATAAAAAGGAGCCCGAAGGCTCCTAGAAATAATAACAGATAAGTCTACTAGTGTAACAGGGACTGATGGACAGTTCCAGTTTATTTTCTACGTTTAGTTTTTACAGTTCCAAGAGTGAGGAGTAAACCAACACCTGCTAAGCTAGCCATCGCAGCACTATCGGTTCCTGTGTTTGGCAAGCTCTTCACATCTGTAGCTACAGATTTCTTAGAAGTAAGACCGACAACCTTAGCTGCTGCTGGAACATTGTTAAGGTTTTTAGCTGCTACAGCTTCTTTAGCTTCCTTAGAGTCTACGACTAGCTCTTCCTTCTCAGCCTCAAGTTCAACCAATTCCTCTTCTAGATTATCCAAAACTTCAAGAGAAGCATCTAGGCTTTCTTCTAAAAGAGCAATACTGATTTCCAAGGCTTGAATTCGCTCAAAGACTTCTGCGTTATCCAAGACAGCCTTACGAACATAAAGTTTTTCACCCAAGTTATCTGAGTAAATCAAGGCATCGTTAGACGCTGTGAACAGTAGGTAACTTGGATGGTAGACATCTCCTCCTTTTGGAAGAGGAAGTACCAATCGAAGGGCTTCCGCATCAAAGCTAGCTTGAACTTCAAAGGGACCGAACTTCACCATTCCTTCTTTAGAGAAGGTGAAAGAAGCTCCTTCTTCAGTTGTCCATTGACCAGCTAGACTTGAGAAATCTCCCTGAGCGATAGCTTCAAAATCAATAACTGTCACATACTTGTCTTTAAGGGCTGCCAACTCTTCTTTTTGAGCAGCTAGCTCAGCCTCAACATCAGCTACAACACGGCCTTGACTAGCAACCTCAACTTGCTTTTCCGCAATTCGAAGATTTTGACGGCTAACTGCAAGAGCTGCTTGCGCTTCCTCTACTTGAGCCATATTAAGGGCTAGGTCTTCTTGAGCCTCTGCTAAAGCTGCTCTAAGCTCAGCTAGACGTGCAGATTCACCTGCCAAGGCAGGATCTGCCATTGGACGTTGGTAGCGAAGCACTAATATATTAGAAGGCTGCTTTACTTCTAGAATATTTTCATCTTGATAGAAAATATAAGACTCTCTTGTTCGCTGAATTTCCCAAGCAAATACTTCCCCATATCCAGTATAATTTTTTCCCTTATACTCTAAAGCATTGTTTGGGTCATAATTCGTACTTCCATTATCATTCAAGATAACAGATGGGAACTCCTGCTTCATCGATCCCCAAGAAGACTCATTGTGATCTTTCTGGGCAAATGCCTTCCACTCACCAGCTGCTGAAGAGAAATCACCTTTCTTCATCGCTTCCAAATCCAGTTCTGGAACTGCTGCTGGGAATTTGTTAACGAGTTCTTCTTGCTTTTGAACAGCCTTTTCCAGTTCGATGACTTTATTTTTGCTGTCTACCAAGTTTTTCTCAGAAGCAGCTAGTTTTTCTTCTTGAGCCTGAACGTCAGATTTGGCTTGGGCAAGAGCAGCTTGAGCTTTTTTCTCAGCTTCAGTGGATCCTTGGGCTGTGTCTTCAACCAAGTTTAGAGGTTTAGCATCTGCTGGGATTTCCCACTCCCCTTCAACCAATTTGCCGTTTTCAATAGTTGGTTGTCCCCATTCTTGGACCAAGTCTGAAGCAACTGAAGCATTGACAGCTGTAACAAGGCCTTCACCGACTGGAGTCTCAGCTGGACTCACTTCGTCCGCACTGGCTGGGGCCGCCATCAAAAGTGCAGCTCCTAATACAGCTGGAGCCAATAATTTTCCGAATTTACGGAGGGAATAAACTTCTTTTTTCATAATCTGTTCCTTTCTTAGAGGGAGAAAAATCTCCTACCGTTACTATATCTTATTTCACAACAATCGTCAATGATATATGCAAAAAAAAAAAAGCATTATCTTTCACAAAATTAAAATTTCCTAGCTCCACGCAACCCAAAAAATCCCCCTCCAAAACGGAAAGGGGATTATGTATCAATGTTTTCCTTCAAACAAGGCGTAATGCAAGGGCTCTAGGGATGGTCCATCCCAGACCTCTTGGTTGGAGACTACTAGGTCCCAGTCTGCTAAATGATTTAGTGGACTGGCTTCTTTAACCGTCACGAGTAAGGTGTAGTCCTTTTGTGAACCACGGAAGATCACTTCTAAGCGACCAGACCCTTCTTCTATTGGTCCAAAATCGATGGTTTCAAGGACTTCTTCATAGGTCGCAAAAGCAAAGTTGGGGTCTGTCTCCTTGAGCTGGATCAGTTGACGAATGCGGTCCAGGGCTTGGGGAACAAAATCCAAGCGGTTCCAGTCAATCTGGTTGACTGCGTCTGGGGCATTGTAGGAATTCATGGCCCGTTCCTTGTCTGCAGCTGTGACCTCGCCGTCTAGGCCGGTTGCTAGGAGTTTGGTTCGTCCAAATTCTTGGCCGGCTTCCATAAAGGTCATGCCTGGCATGAGTAAATTAAGAACGGTCGCCAGTTCCTGGCGTTGCCAACGGGTGGCAACGTCTTCATCTGGATGCAGCTCCTGTAGGAGATCATGAAGGTTGTAATTATCGTGGGCTTGAACATAGTTGAGGACCTGGGATGGGCTCAGGTAGCTGCCGAGCTTGTGGCTAGCCTTGAAGGCTTCTGCAACCTGGTGTTCGCTGCCCTGGCCGCTGACAAAGCCGGCCTTGAGATGTCCGAAGACTTCGGATCCTTTGAGGCTGTCCCGTTGGTCGTCATTAAAGAAGCCAATTCGCGGCATGAGATGGGCATTGCCTTTTTTAGCTTTTTGTTCGGGGGCAAGGACGGTTCCCATGTCCCAACCTTCGCCATACAGGAGGATTCGGGGGTCAATCTCATCCATGGCTTGGCGAATCTGATTCATGGTCTCCACGTCATGGATACCCATGAGGTCAAAGCGGAAGCCATCAATCTGGTATTCCTCGACCCAGTAGCGGAGCGAATCGATCATGTATTTACGGAACATGGCGTGTTCACTAGCCGTCTCACTGCCGACACCCGTCCCATTTTCAAAGGAGCCATCATAGGCCATGCGGAAGTAATAATCCGGTACCAAAGCCTGGAACGGACTATCATAGGTCGAATAGACATGGTTATAGACCACATCCATGATCACCCCGATACCCGCGTCATGATAGGTTTTCACCATGGTTTTGAAATCCCGGATCACCTGGGCAGGTGAGCTAGCACGATTGGACAGGCTAGGTTCCGGAACATTATAGTTTTGCGGATCATAGCCCCAATTGTAGAGCACATTTCCTTCTGAATCGTACTGCTTGAAGCGATCCGCAATCGGCTGGAGTTGGACATAGTTAACCCCAAGCTCCTTGATATAATCCAAGCCTGTTGGCTGGCCGCTGGCCGTCCGACTGCCCGGATAGGCAGCTCCTAGATAGGTTCCCCGAAGATTGTCCGGAACACCTGATGTTGGCGACTTGGTCAGGTCCCGTATATGCATTTCATAGATTACCGCCTGACTAGGATCGTCCACGCGCCAAGTGGCCCTCGATTCATCTGCCAGGGAAAAATTAGGAAGGGCGCGATCCTCCTCTGCCAGCAAGACTGACCGAAAACCGTCTTCCGTAGCAGCCGTAGCATAGGGATCTCTGGTCAAACGGTCTTCAAAGTCCTGGTAAACATGGTATTGATAAGCCAGACCCCGAATGTCCGTGGTCACACGCACAGACCAGACCCCGATATCATTTTTCCGATGATCAGTTGAGGCAACGCTGCCCCGCTCCATCGGGTAGACTTTCCAAACAGGGGCATCATTAGTAGCCGCTGTATAGACGATCAAATCCACTTGTTTGGCGGTTGGAGCCCAGACCTTGAATACAGATCCTGTCGCCTCGTAGCGAGCCCCCAGCCAACCTTGGTAGGCCCAGTATTGGTCAAAGCCTTGGCTATGATTGGCCATGTCAAAGGCATGGGGGTTGCGGTAGCGAAATTGCGGACTGGCCATGGCTGCCTGTTTGGAGTAATAAAGGGTCTCATCTCCCTCAATAACCCAGACCTCTGTCTTGAGATTAATAGGTAAGAGCTTGACCTCAAAATCCCGGGACTGCCAGGACCAATCATGTGCCTTAATCAAAAACTTGGCAGCCGCGAGCGGGCCATGGCCACTATAGCTAATTTCAGCTGCGAGTCCAAAATAGTCATAGTTGGAAAACCGTGTTTCCTGCCCTAAATCCCCATCCTTCCATTGCCAGAGATTGACACCTGCATAGCGTCCTTCCTGACTATGGTAATGAATCAATACACGATATTCTAGCATTTCTATCCTCGATTGCCGGTCAATGCATCATCAGAGATTTCATCAACATTGGCATAAAATTCTAAATGATTGGGAAGAACTTCCAGATGGACTGGGGTGTCGCCCCCATATTCTCCATCCAGGTTCAACATAAACTGTTGGTCCCCTTCCAGTACTTCCAATTTTAATTCCTTGGTTTTGATATAGATGACATTAGGATCGGTAACATGTTGACCCCCATTGATCGCCTGAATGATCAAGGACATCATGTCAAAAATCCGGTCTGTTTTAACAATGATAAGGGTGAAATTCCCATCATCTAACTTGGCATCCGGAGCCAGCTTTTCAAAGCCAGCAATTGAATTGGTCAAGGCCACAAAGATTAAAGAAACCTTGCCCTCAAAAACTCCCCCATCATGCTCCAAGCGAATTTTCCGCGACTTGGTCCGTGGCAACATCTCTGCCCCCTTGGCTACATAGGCCAGATAGCCAAGCCGGGTCTTAATATTACTAGGGACACTGTAGGTCAATTCCGACAAGGTCCCAGCTGCCGCAATATTGATAAAATGCTTGCTTCCGTAAGCCCGACCAATATCCATTTTGACCAACTGATTTTGTGCAATGACCTTAGCCGCCGCCACAGGATCTCCCATCGGAATTTTCAAGGCCCGAGCATAGTCATTGGTCGTCCCAACCGGGATAAAAGCCATCCGCGGTCTGGACTCCAAATGAGCAATCCCATTCACAACCTCATTGATGGTCCCGTCCCCACCAGCTGCGATGACCAAGTCAAAGCCGGATCTAGCCGCCCGTTCTGCTTCTATTTTAGCGGAAAAAGGGAGGGGTGTCGTCTGATAAGCCGACGTTTCATAGCCAAGGTCTTCCAAGACGTCCAGGACATCGGCAATGTAGCGTTTCATAATTTCTTGCCCGGATGTCGGATTATAAATCAAACGGGCTCTTTTTCTAGATTCTGCCATTACAATTTCTCCAACCAGGCTTCATCTTGAACTGGTATCCCCAGCTCTTGTGCCTTGGCTAACTTACTACCAGCATCTTCGCCAGCAACAACCAAGCTGGTTTTTTTCGAAACCGAGCCGGTTACCTTGGCTCCCAGAGCTTCCAGCTTGGCCTTAGCTTCCGACCGCTTCAAGCGGCTGAGTTTTCCTGTGAGAACAACCGTTTGCCCGGTCAGGATACCATCTGCAACCTTTTTTTGACCAAGATAGCTGAGATTCATGCCGACAGCCGCTAACTCTTCTAGCAACAGCTGGGCTTCTGCATGTGAAAAATAATGACTCAGGCTCTGGGCTACTGCCGGTCCGATGCCTTCAATAGATACAATTTCGGCTTCACTAGCCTGGCTTAAGGCCGGCAGTGATTCAAATTTTTCCAAAAGTAAACGACTGGCCTTGGCCCCCACAAAACGAATTCCGAGACCAAATAGCAGGCGGTCCGCTGAATTCTGTTTGGAAACTTCCAAGGCATCCAGCAATTTCTGACTGGACTTGGCTTGGACCCCATCCAGGGCCACCAGGTCCTCCAGCTGCAGGCGATACAAATCGCTGACACTCGTCAGCAACTTGGCTTCAAAGAGTTTTTCAATCATGGACGGCCCTAAGCCTTGGATGTTCATGGCTGCGCGGCTGGCAAAATGACTGAGGCGCTCCTTGAGTTGGGCCGGACACTGGGGATTGACACAGCGCAAGGCCACCTCATCCTCCAACTGCTCCAGCTCAGACTGGCAGCTGGGACAATGGCTAGGAATGGCAAGCGCCTGACTGTCGGGCTGGCGTTTCTGCAAGACAACATGGGATACAGCTGGAATAATATCACCAGCCTTGTAGACCACAACGGTGTCTCCCTGGTGGATGTCTTTTTCAAGAATGTAGTCCCGGTTGTGCAGGGTCGCCCGACTGACTTTTGTGCCAGCTAGTTGGACGGGACTCAAATTAGCGGTCGGAGTGACCACCCCGGTCCGACCGACAGTCCAGTCGACAGACAGCAAGGTTGCTTCCTTTTCTTCAGCCGGAAACTTATAAGCAATCGCCCACTTAGGATATTTGACCGTAAAGCCAAGTTCCTCTTGCATGGCTAAATCATTGACCTTGATAACCATCCCATCAATCTCATAGGCCAACTCTTCACGGATTTCCTGAATCTCTTGGATAAAAGCCCAGACCTCAGCCATACTTGCGACTGTCCGACGCAGCGGATTAACCACAAAACCTAAGGCTTGCAAGTCCTCCAAAACCGACTCTTGACTCGCTGCTTCCCAAGGACCGGCCACTTGGTACAAGAAGGTCGCTAGCTTTCGATCAGAAACCACCTGCGTGTCCAACTGCCGCAAGGTTCCCGCTGCCGCATTTCGAGGATTGGCAAAGCTGGTCTCGCCTTCCAACTCCCGCTTCTGATTCAAGTCACGGAAAGCTTCCTTGGGCATGTAACATTCCCCACGTACCGTGATGTCCACGGCTTGGGACAGCCGTAAAGGAATATCTTGGACCCGGCGGAGGTTTTCGGTAATATCTTCCCCCACCTGGCCATCCCCACGGGTTGCCCCTACAACCAAAACACCTTGTTCATAGGTCAAGGAAACAGACAGGCCGTCAATTTTGATTTCACAGACATACTGAACTTGCGGAAATTCCTTCCGAACCCGTTGGTCAAACTCTTCCAATTCCTCAAGGCTAAAGGCATCCTGCAAACTAAAAAGCGGGTAGACATGCGGATACTTACTAAAGCCGTCTAGAACCTTACCACCCACACGATGGATTGGACTATCTGAACGAACCAACTCTGGATGCTTTTCCTCTAATTGCACCAATTCCCGATAAAGACGATCATACTCCTGATCTGAGACCAGCGGCTGATCCTGCTCATAGTAGGCCTGGGCATAGCGATTCAGCTCCCCGACCAATTCAATCATTCTTTCTTCCATGCCTTTATTTTATCATGAACCATTAAAAATAAGAATAGATAAGCTATAAACCCCTAAAATAAGCCTTGTCGCAATTTTTTCGATAAAAAAAGACCGACAAAACGCTGTTTTATCGATCGAGTAGACTCTAAAAAAGGGTCCGCAAGCGTTTTCCCATGTTTTGGAACAAAAGCGCTCCTACCAAAAGGGACAGCAACTCCCCCAGACCCGTCGTAAACCAGGTCAAAAAGAAGGGCAACCCTTGCAACAAATGTAACTCCAACGCAATCGTAAACATGGAACTGGCAAAAAAGAGGGAAAAGAAAAAATAACCCTTGTCAAATACATTCAAGATTTTTCCACGACCCACATAAGATTGAAAGAGCCAAACTCCCAAGGCAACAAAGATTAGGGTTGAACCACCCCCAACAAATACATCAATGATGCCAAAACTATAAAAATTGGCAATCATACAGCCCACGGTTAGGGCCAGGATATACTTGGGGTGCAAAAAGGCAAAAAAATTCAGCATCTCTGATAGCCGTAACTGGTAAGCTCCGTAACTCAAAGCATTGAAGGGAGGCAAAACAGTCAGCAAAACATAGAGTGCTGCAACAAGAGAGATCTGAGCCAGATCCTTAGTGGTTAATGATTTCATTCTAAACTCCTTTAGCGGCAATTCCGCTTCAAATATGCTTGACGAAAGAAGGAAGCATCAAGGGTTGCATTTACAACAGTCCCAGTATAGCACATTCTCCTGCTTTATGATAGACTAGTTTCCATGAAAACACTTATTCAAAAATTTTTTAACAACGAGGTCCTATCCTACCTCTTCTTCGGTGTCCTAGCGACTCTTGTCTATTTGGTCTTCCGAACCCTCTTCTTCTACTTGACCCAAGACGCCGTCGTCTCAGCTGCCACTGCCAATATTTTGGCCATCTTATTCGCCTTTATCACCAATGACCTCTTTGTTTTCAAACAAAAAAGCCCCGGCCGTTGGGAGCGTTTGGTTAAATTTTTCATGGCCCGTCTGTCAACTTTTCTATTAGACATTGGACTTAGCTATCTCTTTGTCACCCAATTCCCAGAAATCATTGGACAATTTGTCAACCATAACCTGCAAGCCGTCAATGCCATTGTGGCCCTGACCTCGCAAGTCTTGATTATCGTCCTCAACTACCTCATCAGCAAACTCTTTGTATTTACAAACAATCAAGGCTAGGATTCCGCTCCTAGCCTTTTTCGTATCCAACTCATCAAACTACCTAACACCCCTACTACAACTCGACTACTTCATCCGCACGCATCCAAATATCAGGACTGTGCGTCGCAATAATGATGATGCGTTCAGGATGTTTAAGAGATATAGTCATTTGAAACAAGAACAAGACAACAAAGCATCCAGAAAATTGTCATAACTGGGCAATACTTTTCTGAGGTGTTTTTTCATATGAGCCCATGTGTTTTCAATAGGATTATACTCAGGTGAGTAGGGGGGAAGAGGCAAGAGTTTATGTCCTTGTTCTTCGCACAATACTTTTAGACGACTCATTTTATGAAACCTTGCATTATCCAGAATGATAACGGATGGGCTGTCCAAACTAGCTAGTAAAAATTGTTGAAACCAGGCTTCGAAAAAATCACTAGTCATGGTATCTTCATAAGTCATGGGAGCTACAAGTTCACCATCTACTTGACCTGCAACTAAAGATATCCGTTGGAATCTTCTTCCAGATATCTTACCTTCTATCAACTGTCCCTTCAAAGAGCGTCCGTATTCCCGATAGAAATAAGTTTCAAACCCTGTCTCATCAATATAAACAGGAAC
>NZ_JAOBSU010000073.1:0-9001 GCF_025447695.1 Streptococcus danieliae
ATTTGCATTGGTCTGATCTAAAATCTATTGTCCATAGAGAATGGCTTTTTTCAGATTTTGAATTTCAATGAGTATTAGTCTTATTTTTTCAAATGGTTCAAACGTGCAAACTCCGGAATCCGTTGAAGGAAGGGAAGAACAACCATAATCAACAGAACGCGGATTGGAATTTCCAGCACCTTATAGACCCGTGTTGCATAAAGGACAGCATAGGGAGTTTGGTAGTAGGTGTGAAGTAGGATAGGGGTCAATACAAAGGTCCCAATCCCCATGGTAATCACGGTCGCAAAAATGACATAAAGCCAGTCCTTCCAATTCTGGAAGCTCAACTTCTTGCCAAAGAAGAACAATCCGTACAGGAAGCCCTGCAAGGCCTCAACAACGGTAAAACCCCAAATAAAAGAATAACCTGTATTATTCAAGAAAAAGGCCAAAATATCATACAGAATGGCCACCAAGGCTGATAACCAGGGACCTGCAATAGATCCGATTAAGACCTTGGCAATAAAGGTCACACCAACCTGCAATTGGTTGGGGATAATCGAAATGGTGAATAGATCCAAGACATAGGTCAAGGCTATCAACATGGCAAGAGTCGCCAGCAATTGCGGACTCAATTTGGGAAATGAAAATTTCATAGGAAAGCTCCTTTCTTTCTGGAGCTGTCTAACGACAGCGGATGCAATAGTCTACCGCACCAATGGTTTCGTTGTGTGGCAACATCCCATCCACACACACTTAACGCAGACTACTTACTCTGTGCCTTACGGCCTTAACAGTATACCACATTTCAAGCCAGCCCTATGGAGAGACGTTCTCCGCTTACTAAAGAAGAGCAGTCGGCAAGCCGACTGGTCTTCTGATCTCTATCATATTAGGCTTTTAGACGCTCAACATCACGCGCAATCACCAATTCTTCATCGGTTGGTACAACTAGCACCTTGACTTTAGAATCAGCTGTTGAAATATCACCAACTGCACCAAAGACATTTTTACCAGGTTCCAGTTTCATACCGAACCAAGACAAGCCTTCAACAACAGCTTCCCGGACTTGATCCGAGTTTTCCCCGATACCCGCTGTGAAGATCAAAGCATCTGCTCCATTCAAAACAGCAAAGTACTGACCGATGAACTTCTTCAAACGATCTACCAACATGTCAAAAGCCAGAGTCATCTTAGCATCACCAGATGCACGACCAGCTTCAACATCCCGCATATCACTGGAAGCTTCTGCCACTCCAAGCACACCTGATTCCTTGTTCAACACATCAATTACATCTGCTGCATTCTCAAGCTCAGGCACTTGTGCCACCAAGTAAGGAATAATCGCTGGATCAATATCACCTGAACGAGTTCCCATCATTGGACCAGCCAAAGGTGTGAAGCCCATAGACGTATCCACTGACTTACCACCGTCAATAGCAGAAATCGAAATACCATTTCCGATATGAGCTGTAATCAGTTTCAAATCTTCAACGGGACGTCCCAACATTTCTGCAGCCTGACGCGAAACGTAATAATGAGAAGTTCCGTGTGCTCCATACTTCCGCACCTTATAATCTTGGTAATACTTCTCTGCAATTGGATAGCGATAAGCCACCTCTGGCAAAGTTGTATGGAAGGCTGTATCAAACACAGCTACACTTGTGATGTCTGGCAAAATTTCCTTGAAGGCACGAATTCCATCCACATTGGCTGGGTTATGCAAAGGTGCCAAACTCGCCAACTCTTCAATCTTAGCCAAAACCTCATCATCAATTAGAACAGAGTCTGTAAAGTACTCACCACCCGCAACAACACGGTGGCCCACACCTGTAATCTCAGCATAATCCTGGATGATCCCGAACTTCAACAGATCTTCCAACAACAGTTTCACGGCCTGCACATGATCTACAATATCCAAAGTCTGGCTTTCAGCCCGACCATCAAACTTAACAGTAGAAATAGAATCCTTGAGACCAATCCGCTCAATAATTCCCTTAGCAAGCACCTTTTCCTCTGGCATCGCATAAAGCTGCCATTTCAAACTCGAACTACCTGCATTAATCGCAATTGTCTTAGACATAAGCTACCCCTTTTTAAAGCGTTTACATCTTTAGTATATCAGAAAACCCACCAAAAAGCCCCTAATTTGACTCCAATTTTGCTTGAAAATCTCGAATTTCTTCCAGATTGCTCAAATCATTAAAAGCAAAAACAAATGGCGTCCCCTTCTGACCAGAAAACTTCCTGAACACAAAAAGACTTTTCGCATAGGACGGATTGGCAAAAATCTTTTCTGGTAAATGTACCAACATCACCAACTCGGTTGCCGTCTGAATCCACTCCTTCAAAAGCTCACTCTGCGGACTGGTCAACAATTGAGTAGGGGCCAAGAAAATCGCATAGCCATCCGACTCCAAATACTTAACCCCCTGCTCCATCAACAAATGATGGGCATAGGTATGTTCTTCCGGACTCGCCACCTGGAAACGACTGGCAATAACATCATCTGGATAATAACCAATTGGCAAATCACTAACCACTAAATCCTTTTGGAAAACTTGACTCCGCACTGCATCCCCTTGCGAAAAGGTTAGTCCCTCGGTCCCCAAAACCTCCGCAATACTAGCTGACAGCTCGACCAAAATATCATCCAATTCAACCCCAAGATAGTCTATAGCCTTCTGACTATGCAACAAAATGGTCTCAGCCAAATTCCCCATACCACTTCCCAACTCCAAAACGCTGAGGGAATCCTTGGAGAAGAGATGGTCAATCACCAAGGTAATTAAAAATCCCAAACTATCAGGAGTCGCTTGGTGATTGGGTTGCAAGGGTTCCGTTTGCTGCCCCTTCATCATCAAATACTGAAAAGTCCGCCGCCACTCCTCAGGCGTCAACTCCAACTGACGCACTTGCTGGTTATTTGACTCCAGTACCTGCCAATCTTCTACTGGCTGCAGATAGTTAACATTCTGCTCAATAATCGCCTCATAAAAGCCCGTCTTTAGCTGATTCTGAATGGTCTGGACATTCTCCAATAAAAGGCCAAAAGCCTGTTCAATCTTTTCAAAATTCATGTTCCTATGATAACACAAAAACAAGCAGCGGGGCTAGTCATGGGAAGGTGCTACAAAAGAAAAGTTGTAGGAGCGACCACCAGTCAAGTGAACATCAACCTCCCACCTTTTCCCCTCAACCTGGTAGCTGGCCTGCCCTTCTTGGAATTGCAGCTCCCCCTTCTTCCCCTTGCCCCGATCCCGACAATAAATAGCCAGGGCATAGGCCTGCTCCCGCTCCTGATAAGCTTGAAATAAACGCTCTTGGAACAGGTGCCGTTCCAAGTAGAGATTAAGAACCAGGCTAAAAACCGCTAAGAGCAACAAGGCATAGAGTAAAACCCCAGCCCGGACACGCTTAGTCCACACGATAGACCCACTCCCTTTCCTTCCCATCAGCCAGGACGGCCCGAAGTTGGACGAGACCGGATCGCTCCTCCACCTCCATCGACTGAACGCCAAACAAAAGCGTCTGGCTCCCCTGGTTCTGATTCCGCCCACCGGTCTTGCGAATTTCCGCTTGTTTGGGCCAATAGGCAATTTTTTGCCCCTTCCCCTTCTGATCCAAATAAATTTCATGATCACTGACCGCATCAAAATGCGCCTCCAGAAACTCTTGCTCCATATGAGCGGTAAAGAGCAGCCAATCCTGATTGGAAGCCCGCTCTTGGTAGCGAATATCCTGAAATAAAAGCAGGGTTAGAGCCTGGAACAGTAAGCAGGAACCACTGATGACCAAAAGGGCTACCAAGGCCTCCAGCAAGGTAAAGGCCTGTAACCTAGGGTGATAGAACATGTACTTGAACAAGAATCTCCTCCCCCTCCCTCACAGTCCAAACTCGATCCCCTCGCTCCACCTGAACATCCGCCCATTCACTCAAGCCGGCTTGCAAAGCCATGTGACCTTTTTGCAGCTGCTGCTCTCTGTGTAAAAGAGCTGCTTCCCTTTTTCGCGACTGCTGAATGGCTCCTACTAACAAAGCGGTCACCAGGCTAAAAATCCATAGAGCCACTAGGGACTCCAATAAAAGATAAGCCTTCAGACTATTCTTCTGTCCGCCGTAAAATCCCATTGCCAATCCTCGCTTGATAGTGAATCGTAGTCCCACTGGCCTGATCCCGAAAAACAATCCGAGACAAGCCTGTGTGATTGCCCTTGGCAGTTAAATCCAACTGAAACTGAGAGAGCAATTCCAAGCCTTCTGGAAGAACCAGCTCACCTTGCACTCCCTTAATCCGCTTTCCTTGAAAAGACAGCTGGGCAGGCTCCTGTCGCGCCCAGGCCAAGGTCTGGGACTCGGTATAAAAATGCTCAAAGCGAATATAAAAGAGATTCTTCTCAAAAGAGTGGTAAACCTCCCCCACCCCGACCGCCAACAGACTCACTAGAAAAAGCGTAATGCCAAGTGTTAGCAGGCTTTCCAAGAGCGTAAAAGCCTTAATCGGGCACGACCCGACTTTCACCACTATGTTTTTTGTAGTAGTCCCGATAAGCATCCGCCTGCTCCTTCGTAATTTGCTTCTCCGCCACCAACTGCCCTAGATTTGGAGCTCCACTATGATTGAGTTGGTAAATTTCCGCCTGGCTCTCTACCACCTTGACAATGGCTGCATTTCCCTTTTCCCGGACCACTTCTTTTTGCTGGACCAAATTCGGGACAAACAACAATAAGAGCACCGAGATGATAAGGATGACGACCAACATTTCTATTAGAGTAAAACCTTTTAGCATGGTCTGGGTGACTTTTTTTATCATAAGGGTACCTCCAAATTTTGATAAATCGGCAGCAACATAGCTGCATAGAGTAACAGAATCAAACAGGCTACGACCACAAAAACAAGCGGCTGAATCAAATCCATCAGTCGAAAAAGCCGATGAAAAAACTCTTCCCAGGTTTTCTTAGAATACAGAGCCAATTCCTGCCCCAAACGCGACTTAAATTCACCGTATTCAATCATCAAGGCCAACTCTGGTCGCAAAAAAGGATAGGTCCGAATCTGCTGGGCCAGGGACACCCCACCATTCAAGGCCTGATCCAGATCCGCCCCCAACTCAACCAAAAAAAACGACTCCTGCCCCCGCATCAGGCCCACAATCTCCGCCAGGGCCAAGCCCTGCCCAAAAAGACTGGCCCACTCACGCGCCAAACTAGCCGACAAATAAGCTTGGACGAAGCCACGTACACCAGGGCAAATCACCAACATCCGGAAAAAAACCAACCGTGGCTTGTGCCTATAGAAAGCTGCTAGACCTATAAAGACCAAAGCAAAACAAAGTCCAAAAGCTAGAAAAACCAAGGGAATCACCTGCACCATTTGAGTCCACTGATTGCCCTGGTCAATCTCCGGCAGCACATAAGACTGCAGGCCTACAATAATAACCATCAAAAAGCCTAAAAGTAACAAGGGATAGGTCCCCACCGCTACTAGCTTCCGCCGAACCTGGATCAGACTCTGCAGATGCCCCTCCAGCTGGGCCAAACTTTCCAAGATATTACCGTGCAGTTCAGCCAAAGCCAATTGACTCACAACTGTCCCCGAAAAGCCGAGCTGGCCTAAAATGCTGGAAAAGGCTTGGCCTGTCCGCATCCCTTGCCGCATCCGGTCAACCAAGACCTTGTCTAGAAGGCCACTATGATCCAAGAAATCCAAGGCTTCTCCCAAATGAAAGCCCGTCGCAAAGAGGTTATGGAAAAGTTGTACAATCTTCAACTCCTGCTGGAGCCCCAATGTATTCCGCCTGAGCTTGATCCTGGCTGATAACACCAGCCTCCAATAAATCGGTAACCTTTTGATTCCAACTAGTCGCTGGATGCTGGGCAAACTCTTTTTGGGCAACATCTACTAACCCCTTTCCTCCAATCAGGCGTTGGTAAGCCACCAGACGCAAGCTCTCTGCCAATTCTCCCGGCTCCACCTCTAGTTCTAATAAGCGGGCATAGACCCCTGGAATAGAGCGGGCATGGACGGTTGAAAAGATACTGATCCCTGTCAAGGCTGCTCGGATAACAGCCCGAGCGGTCTCTGTATCCCTGATTTCACCAATAATTAGGAGATCAGGGCGATGACGGAGGGAGAGCTTGATCAGATGGTCATAGGTCATGCCAATATCCTTGTTCAATTGCAGCTGTAAAAAAGCTGGATCCTTGATCTCGACCGGATCTTCAATGGTCAAAATCTGCCGCCCCTGAAAGCGAGTCTTGGCGAGCTGGTACATCAAGCTGGTCTTCCCACTCCCAACGGGCCCCGAAAAAAGATAGAGACCCCGTCCTTGAATAAACCGACTGAGTTGCTGGGGAGTCCAATCCCAGAAAGCTAAGGGCTGCTGGCCATCATAGAGAAGCCGAATCACCAGACTCTCCAAACCACGGTAATCGCCAACGGTCGACAGACGCAGGGATAAACAATCCTGTTCCAAGGCATAATCACAAGACCCAAGCTGACTCCGCCTCCGCTCCCCGACATTCATCCCAGCCGCAAACTTAAAATGTCCCAATAGAGCCTGGCCCTGGGCCAGACCCACCTCATCCAGCAAAACACGCTCTTCGCCCAGTCGCAGATAGATTGAATACCCCTCAACTTGAGGGACAATATAAACATCCTGAGCTCGCTCTTGGTGAGCCCTCCTCAAAATAGCCTGAGCCTTGCGTTCTACCATATCTCTCCTGCCTCCTCACTTGTTTATTCGCAAAGGACAAGGAAAAAGCCGTTGCAAGCAACGACTTTTTCCAACTATTCAATCTCGTTTTGACTCTGGCCTGTTTCCATAAATTCCTGCAGATTCTTGAAGCTAGTTTCAATCATATTAAGAGCAGCTTCATCTGTATAGGAACCAATATGCGGAGTAATCAAGACACGCGGATAGAGCTGAACCAGCTCCTCCACCAACGGATCGGGCAAGATTTGATCCCTCAAATCCTTGAAGAAGAAATCGCCTTCCCCCTCTAAAGTATCCAAACCAAGACCGGCCAATTTACCCGACCTAACCGCCTCCAGCAAGGCCTGGGCATCCTGCAACTCGCCACGCGCCGTATTGATCAAGAACGCGCCATCCTTCATCTTGGCGATAAAGTCGCGGGTGATAAAACGGCCCTGGGCCGGAATGTAGGGAGCATGGACACTGACAATGTCACTCTCACGCAAGAGCTCCTCCAGCGAAACTTGGCGGACAAGGTCATCCACCCCTTCTTTCGGAATTGCATCATAGGCCAAGACCTCTGCCCCCAAGCCCTTAAAGAGCTTGGCTGCGGTCAAACCAATCCGACCGATTCCAACTAATCCAACCTTGCAATTGCGAATCTCTCGGGAAAACATGCTGGCATCGACTCGGAAATCTTTCTGAGCCGTTTTTTGCACGGTATAGGCTGTGTTTCGCAGCAACATCATGGCTAAGGTCACAGCTAATTCCGCAATCGCATTAGGGGAGTAGAAGGGAACATAGGCTGTTTTGAGACCTAGCGCTCTAGCGTGGGCCACATCAATGTGGTTCACACCTACGGTCCGCGTCAAGACATAGTCCACACCCCATTCCTTGTAAAGATCCAGAACCTCCGCTGTCGCAAAACAGTTTCCGCGTAGGATGACTGCCTCATGCCCTTTTGCTAGGGCTGCAGTCTCCGGGGAGTTGAGATAGTCTGCTACCAAGGTCAATTCAAAGCCAAAGCTTTGATTGACCTGTTCAAAAATCGGAATTTCAACATCTCTGACACCATAACATAATACTTTCATACATCTATCCTCTTAGAAGAAGGCTTGCAGGCCGGCTCCAACAATAATCCAGAAGACAATTGCAACAATAGATAGAACGGTTCCCAAGAGGGACGCATTGCTGGCCAGCTGAGCCTCTTTGTCATATTTAATGGCATAGGCCACCGCTACGGTTGCTGGCGGGGTAGCCAGCATGATAATAATCGCCATGAAGGCTGGGTAGTCTAGGGAAACAACGGATTTCATGACTAGCATCAAAACCACAAAGATAGCTGGGACAACCACCAATTTCACCCCACTGTAGAGCCAAACGACACGGTCCTTCAAAGCCTCGCCCAGACTAATGTTACCAAGGGTCATCCCAATCGCCAACCAAGCCAAAGGCGAAGCTAGTTTAGAGAGGTAATCGACTGGTTTATAGAGCCAAGGGAGGGTCTTATCAATCCGTAGAATTCCAACTGTAATTTCTTGCATATCCTTGCTACCCTCATACAAGGGAACAGTCACTGTCATTTGCGGCATCGTTTTTTGGAAAACCCAAATCAAAAGACCAACAAAGGTCGCTAGGACAATCGGATTCAAGAAAATTTGTTTGAAATTTTTCTTCTCAAACTTGACCCCACTCATACGTACCAAACCGTAAGAATAAAGGAAAACCCGGTAGGCAATATTAAAGATATTAGCGTACAGGGCTCCCAGTGGACCAAGGAAACCATTAATAATCGGAATTCCAAAGAAGGTCGTAGAACCAAAAGTGGTCAAAACAGACAAGGTCGTTTGTTGATCCCCCTTAAACCGGAAAAACAAGCTCTCCCCCAGAATAATGAGAATCACATAAGCCACAAAACCAAAAACAAACACGGTCAAACCAGTGGTAAAGGTTTCGGGATTAATATTTTGCATAAAGGCTGAAAAGGCCAAGGCTGGAAGGGCAAAAGCCAAAACCACATCTGATAAAACCTTTCCGGCTTCTGGTCCAACAATATTGCGCTTTCGTGCAACATAGCCCAACAAAATAATAGCAATCGTTGAGAAAATGGCACTGAGAAAGGCATTGGACGTAATAATTTGAAACATCTTTTCCATCTAAAATCTCCTTTGTGAGGTTTTTTACAAACACTTATTATTATACCGGAAGGAGAGATGAGCTGCAAGATGTTTTGTGAAAAAAATATCAAAAGAGGCTGGGACAAAAGTCTAGCCTCTCTCTTTATGATTAGTAAAATACCTTTGACGCAGTAGTTGATTGGCAG
>NZ_JAOBSU010000074.1:0-8595 GCF_025447695.1 Streptococcus danieliae
TCCTTACAATTCCTTGTCCGATTAATACACACATTCAAACTCTGCTTTGGAGTTTACACAAAATTCTTGACACACCCATGAAAAGCGACTATAAGTGATAGAAACAGTATCGAAAGGATTAAGAATAGCTTCTTCATAGCCATACCTCCAAACAATCGCATGCTGTATAAGAAAGGGAGTAGTCATTTTTCCATACCACTCCCTAATCAATTGCCAATTATTCTGACTATTTTAGTCTATTTGATAAAACTATCAATGATAGTTATAATAGAATGCCGCCTGTTCTCCAAATGAAGTCTCAATATATGCGTAGGAAGTCTGACCTGCTGGCGCTGCCCCTCTACTAGAATTTGAGTTCCAACGACTTACTACTGTCGAGGTATGGTACTTGGAACCGTGATAGTAATTAGAAAAAGCACCGCCAGAAGTAGCTCCATATGTCCAAACACCACCGTCAGGATACTAGGTTGCAGCAGAAACTGTTCCGATGTAAAAGAAAGATAAAACAAAAATAGCAAACGCAAGAAATACCTTAATTTGTTTTTGTATCGTTCTAACCATAGCTAACTCTCTTCTAAAATAAGCAACTAGAATCAAACAACATGAAACCGATTTCATTTATATTATACATTACTTACACTAAAAATACTATAAAAATATCAAAGTTTTTTAAATAAATTAAATTTACCTATTTAATATGAAAGACTACTAAAGGGCACCTCTAAAAACTAAATTTATGAAAATCTAAATGTTGATTTATCAAGGTTTGAGTGATTCAATTTGAAGAACAACTGGGGTTTTTAGAGCCCCCCTTATTCTCAAAACTTTCCTTAACTTTTTCTTCAAGATCTTTACTGGAATGTTTAGGCTTTGATTTGTAGTAAAAGCTACTTCTAGAAACACCTAGAGCTTTACATAGCGCTTTAATTGGGTATTTTGAAGATAATTTGGCGATTAGTTTCTTTTTTGTCCCAAAATCAGCGCTGCGGACTTTAAAATATCGACCTCCATTTCTTTTTCACGCAGTTGTTTCTTAAGTTTACGAATTTCCCGTTGCTCGGGCGATAAATTATCTACATGCTTAAAACTACCTGTAGTACGGCTTTGTTTCAACCAACGATCAACTGTACTAGGATTGAGGTCATACTCTGTGAAAACTTCGGTACGTGGCTTACCGTTTTCAATCAAGGCAACAATTTGAGATTTGAATTCTTTTGAAAAAGTGCGACGTGGTCTCTTTGACATCATTTATACTCTCCTGTGTAATAAAATAATTACCCCACTCCTTATAAATTCTGTACAGATTGGTGTAGCTAATTCAAAGTAGGAAATACAGGGACGCTTGCTGGAAATTGGAGGGCAAGCGTCCCTTCTTTTCTATATGACGGAATACTTCTGGTCTTTAGAGGTGCCCTTCAGTATTATAAATACGTTTTACTGTCAAACTCCCCTTCTTTTACAAATTGATAAGATGCATTTAAGACAGCTCCGATAATGAGCACTCTGGCGATTAGGATAAACCATAAAATCACCGCAAAGAGCACGACCGATCCGACAAACCGATAGTCTGTGAACCGTCCCATAAAACGAATCAAATAAAGGTTGATAAAGCCATTAAAGAGGTAGAGAACCCCTGTCACCAGTAGCACACCAGGGAGGGTATAGCGAACCCGCTTAATGGCCACATTGGGGAGGGTATAGTAAAGGAAAAACAGAAGCAGGATCAAGGGGACCATGCTCCAACTACTCAGACCTCGAAGCAGATCTTCCAGGGGAAGACTCCCTAGGTTTAGCCAGGTCTTGACCTGCTCCAGTAAATAGGATGAAAAGAGACTGAGGAAACTCAGGGTCAAAATCACCACCTGCAAGAGCACTCCCATGACTAAGCTCAAGAGCCGGGACAGTAGGTAGTTGGTTCGTTTCTCTACACCATAGACCCGATTAAAACTCTGCTCCACCATCCACATGCTGGAGGACAAGGTCCAGAAGGCCGATAAGAGGGCAATACTCCAAAATCCCGTAGAGGGTTTAGACAGGACCCCTTCAATCAGCTGGGCTAAGGTTGGGTAAAGACTGGCTGGCAACCAGGCTTTGAGATAGGCCAAAATATCATCAGCGTTGATGGGTAAATAGGGTAAGAGGTTGGCAATAATGATGAAAAATGGAATAAGGGATAGCATCAGATAATAGGCAATAGCAATGGCCATCACCTGACTATCCGCTTGTCCATAAAAGCGTCCCAGGGCAAGCACCAGTGGTTTCTGACCCACCTTCGAGAACCATGTTTTTATCATTTCCATTTGTTTCATCCCAACCTCTACTCTCTTGATAGCTATATATCACCAATTACACATATACCGATTTCAACCAGAAAGACTCTTAGTAAGTTCCTTCTTCCCCTTGACTTGTTAAAATCACCGGACCATCCTTGGTCACCACAAATTGATGTTCATACTGACAAGATAGGCCACCGTCCAAGGTCTTATGAGCCCAGCCTGTTTTCATGTCGGTATCAATTTCCCAAGTCCCTTGATTGATCATCGGTTCAATGGTTAAAACCATCCCTTCCCGAAGGCGTAGGCCACGGCCAGCCCGGCCATAATGAGGGACCATTGGTTCCTCATGCATGGTTGGGCCAACGCCATGCCCAACTAAATCACGGACAACCCCGTAGCCCTTGCTTTCTGCATAATCCTGAATGGCTGCTCCAATATCACCGAGGCGATTACCGACCTGGGCAGCCGCAATACCGCGATAGAGGCATTCCTTAGTCACATCCATCAATTCCTGAACTTCTGGTACAACCTGACCAACGGCATAAGCCCAACAAGAATCCGCAACACCACCACGGAAGTCTTCAGACAAGCGACGCATGGTTGGAACGTCATCAAAATCCAAGCTCGCTACATCCAATTCCGCCTTGTCCACCAAGCCAACAACCATGTCGACCTTGATCAAATCGCCCTTTTTCAATTTCTGATGGCGGGGAAAGGCATGAGCAACCTCATCATTAAGCGAGCAACAAGTCGCATACGGATAGTCCATCAAGTGGCCCTCAACCCCAATTTGGAGCGGTAGAGCATTGTCTTCCTTACAACGACGACGCACATACTCCTCAATTTCCCACATATCCATTCCTGGTTTAATCAAATCCCGCAAGCCTCTATGAACGCTAGCCAAGAACTCCCCACTAGCCTTCATCAAATCAATTTCACGTTGGGATTTTAATGTAATCATAGTTTCTCCTTATTGTACTGTAATTTCTATTGTAATTTGAGCAACTGCCTGCTCTTTTTCTTTAAATAACACTTGAAAAACACGACTAGTCCGGCTTTGATGGAGGAGAGTACCCTCTACTAGCAGCACCTCCTCCACCTCAATCGATTGAAAGACATGGACCGAAGCCGAGGTCAGATAGAAACCCGAGCCGGCTAGCGCCAATTCGGACTTGGTCAGCTGAAGGGCTACCTCTGTCAACCCCCCCGCAGCCAAGCTCCCCTGCTCATCCAAAAGCGAGGGTGCCACGCGCAAGCGGTAAGAAGATTCACCCTTTTCCAAATAGGGACGGACCTGTTCGGAAAAAGTAGCTGCCAGTTCACTTCTACCTGGGCTCCCATCCTTAATCAAATCTTCCTTGCGGAGAACCCCCAACAGGCGGTTTTCTTCGTCGATAATGGGCAAAAATTCCATCCCCTGTTCCATCATTTTTCGCTGGGCCACAGCCAGACTGGTATAGAGTTTGGCTGTGGCAGATATGGGATGCAGTAATTTTTCCAGACTGACATGCCCCGCCTGACCGCCAATTTCTTTGAGGTTGACCAAACCTTGGAAAAAACCAGCTTCATCCACAATGGGGCAGGTCGAGATATGCTTTTTCTGAATTAGGGTCAAAAAATCACGGACCTGGTGCTGATTGGTCAGAAAACCAAATTCCCGAATCGGTGTATAACTGTCTGCCACCGTTAAAATATGGGACTTTATCCGCCGCTGGGACACGGCCTGGGAAATCCGACTAGCCACCTGATAAGTATCCTCACTACTGGATAGAATCGGGATTGACAAGCGGTTGGCCAAGTCTAAAATCTTCTCTGCCACAGGGAAACCACCCGTCACCAGAACCGCACAATCATGGTGGAGGGCTAGTTCCTGAACAGACATCCGGTCCCCCACAATGACCATGCCCCCATCCTTGAGGTGGGTCACCACATTTTGGCGCGACATGGCTCCAATACTGAAGGCTGAAAACTCCTTATCCAAGCCATCAGCCCCGGCTAGCACCTGAGCCTCAGTAACCTCAACAATCTCGCCATAGGTCAAGGGAGTCTGGGCATCATCCTTGGGAGAAACCCGAAAGGTTCCACTCCGGGGACGAGTTTCCACCCAGCCCCGGGTTTGGGCCTCTTTAATGGCACGGTAGGCTGTGCCCTCACTGATGCCTAAAAAATTAGCCACACTGCGAACACTGACCTTTCGACCAATCGGCATAGTCTCTAAGTAGTTTAAAACTTCTTGATGCTTACTCATCAGTCCCTCGCTTTCGTCGGAACTCTACATAATCCCGCATTTTCCGGGTATAGCGATCACTGCCCTTAAACTGGCGATACAAATTAAAGCCTGCTTTCTCAGCGACTCGCTGACTGGCCTTGTTCTCAAGATGAGCTTGGAGAATCAGAATCTGAAAGCCCTCTGGGACCAGTAGAATCCGGCTAAGGGCCTCTAAGGCTTCCGCCATCAGTCCCTGACCCCAATACCTTTTATCCAAAAAATAACCAACTTCCGCTTCCGCAGACATTTCTTGAATTTTTTCCAACCGAATAACCCCAATCAAATGCCCCTCATGGGGATCTTCCAGAACCCAGGTTCCCAAGGGATTTTTTAGAAAGGCATGGGTCCACAGGACCAAACTTTCGTCCAGGGTCTCCTGGGCTGGAAAAATGTAGACCACATTCTCCGGATCATGGGCCAGGGCATGAAAAAACTCCAAATCCGTAATCAAAGGCGGACGTAGGTGAAGCCGGGGTGTTTGCAGAAAAGAATATTGGGCTAAGTGGGTCCATAGAGTCATAAGCGATTCTCCTGATAACCGTAAGAAAAGGGAGTGGGGCAGAACTAAATTTGAAAAAATTTAGTTCATAGTCCCACCCCCGCAAGGCTGATTTGGCCCTCTTCCGAGCTCGAAAAGCGAGCGAAGAGGCCAATCAGCTACTGCGTCAAAGGCATTTTGCTAACCAAAGTCAATGAGACTAGACTTTGGTCTCAACCTCCCCTCATGCTAATCTTCAATGAGATCAATAGAGGCTCCCAAGTTGCGCAATTTATCAATAATATTGGAATAACCACGCAGGATAAATTCCACATTGGTAATCTCTGTCTGACCTTGAGCCATCAGTCCAGCTGTCACCAAAGCTGCTCCTGCGCGTAAATCCGTTGCCTTCACCTGCGCGCCATGTAAAGTGTTAGGACCTTCGTAGCTAATCTGGTGGCCAATGGTTGTGATACCTGCTCCCATGCGTGCCAATTCCGGAACATGGTTGACCCGTTTTTCATAGATCGTATCCAGGATCAAGCCACGTCCCTCTGCTTTCAAAAGCAAAGGTGTAATGGGTTGTTGGAGATCCGTCGCAAATCCTGGGTAAGGGGCTGTTTTAATATTGATGGCCTTCAAGGATGCTTGTTTTTCGACAAAGACACTATCCTCGGAAACCGTCATCCGCACACCCATTTCTTCCAACTTGGCAATAAAGCCTTCTAAATGTTCGTAGAGTACGTTGGTAATTTTAACACCTTCACCAACTGCTGCCGCCATGGCGATATAGGTTCCGGCTTCAATCCGGTCTGGAATCACCTGGTGACGGGTTCCATGCAGACGTTCCACCCCTTCAATGGTAATCACATCCGTTCCGGCACCCCGAACGTGGGCTCCCATATTGTTCAACAAGGTTGCCACATCGATAATTTCCGGCTCCCGCGCCGCATTTTCAATGACAGTCTTACCTTTGGCTTTAACCGCCGCCAACATAGTATTGATGGTCGCCCCCACAGAAACGGTGTCCATATAGATCACAGCTCCATGAACTCCCTGGTCATCGGTTGTTAAATGCATGGAATTCCCCTCATAGGTCATCCGTGCTCCCATCGCTTCAAAGGCCTTCAAATGCAAGTCAATGGGCCGAGGTCCAAGATCACAACCACCTGGCAAACCGACCGTAGCCTCGCCAAAACGGCCCAACAAAGAACCATAAAAATAGTAAGAGGCACGTAAAGAATTAATTTTCCCATAAGGCATCGGCATAGACTGCACACCGGACGGATCGATTTCCAGACTATCTCCATCCCGCTTGACGGTGGCCCCCATGACCTCCATAATATCAATCAGGCTCGCCACATCTGAAATATCCGGCACACCATCTAGGGTCACCACATCCTCTGACAAAATAATGGCTGGAATCAAGGCAACCACACTATTTTTGGCACCCGAAACTACCACCTCTCCCTTAAGAGGGCGTCCCCCATTAATCACAATTTTTTTCATGTTGATAGACTCTTTCTTGAAACTAATAAAAAACCAGTGGTTTGCCACGATTATATCACATTTTTAGCTCCCTTGCTAGAGTCGGGAATCTAGTTACCTATTTTATTTTAGGTTCGTGAACAAAAAAACTACCAGTTCTCAAGTAACCAGTAGTTTCTCTCTTATTGGAAAAATGCTTGAAGAGCTTCCACCTTATCCAGGCGTTCCCATGGCAAATCAAGGTCTTCCCGTCCCATGTGGCCATAAGCAGCTGTTTGCTTATAAATCGGCTTTTTCAAATCCAACATCTGGATAATCCCTGCTGGGCGTAGGTCAAAGTGAGCGCGCACAGCCGCTTCCAAAGCAGCTTCGTCTTGCTTGCCAGTCCCAAAGGTGTCAATCCGAATCGACACCGGCTGGGCAACCCCAATCGCATAAGCCAACTGAACTTCAGCCTTCTCAGCCAAACCAGCCGCGACAAGATTTTTAGCAATATAACGAGCGGCATAGGAAGCTGACCGGTCTACCTTGGTCGCATCCTTACCTGAAAAAGCACCACCACCATGACGGGCTGCCCCTCCGTAAGTGTCCACAATAATCTTCCGGCCCGTTAAACCTGAATCCCCCTGGGGTCCCCCGATTACAAAACGGCCCGTTGGATTGATAAAGTAACGGGTCTGGTCATCCAAAAGCTCACTTGGAATCACCGGAGCAATGACTTGCTCTTTGACCAGCTGCGCCAGTTCTTCTTGGCTAACATCTGGATCATGTTGGGTTGAAATGACCACCGTGTCAACACGCCTTGGCTTCCCAGCAGCATCATACTCAACAGTAACCTGACTTTTAGCATCCGGTCTAAGATAGGCCACCTGCCCAGACTTACGCAAATCTGCCAAGCGTTTAACCAATTTGTGAGACAGGGAAATAGCCAGCGGCATCAATTCCGGTGTCTCATTAACCGCAAAACCAAACATCAACCCCTGGTCCCCGGCACCAACCTGATCCAGAGGATCTTGATTGTCCCCCTGACGCGTTTCCAAGGAAGTGTCAACCCCTTGGGCGATATCTGGAGACTGTTCCACCAAGGATGGATGGACACCAACCGTTTCCGCTGAGAAACCATATTCGGTATTGGTATAGCCAATCTCAGCAATGGTATCGCGAACAATCCGGTTGATATCCACATAAGCCTTGGTTGAGATTTCCCCAAAGACATGAACAGAGCCTGTATAGACTGCTGTTTCAGCGGCTACATGGGCATCTGGATCCTGTTCTAGAATCGCGTCCAAAATGGCATCGGAGATTTGATCAGCAATCTTATCTGGATGTCCTTCTGATACGGATTCTGAAGTAAACAATTTACGTTCAGACATATATGTCCCCCTTTTAATTAATCGTCGTTAAAAAGTTACAAAGAACTAGCCGAAGCTATCTTTTCGGGACTCATTAACTCTTCCAGTCTACCATATACAGATAGGAATGTAAAAGATTTTGGGATTAATGGAAGAAACTACTTTCTTGGATCGCTTTTTGGACCTGTTCTAGTGGGATTTGGAGCAGGGTCACTGCTTTTTGTTGATAGAGTTCTTGGGCATAGGAATCCATTCGGTAGTCGTGAATGTAGACAACCCGTGAGCAGCCGACCTGCAGCAATTGCTTGGAGCAATGCAGGCAGGGAAAGTGGGTAACATAGGCTGTAAAGTCCCGGGGAATCCCCCGTTCAGCCCCTTGTAAAATCGCATTCACTTCTGCATGCAGGGTTCGCACACAGTGGCCGTCGACCACTAAACAGCCTTGATCAATGCAGTGTTCGGTCCCCGATACAGAACCATTGTAACCGGTGGAAACCACTTTGTGATCATGAACCAATACCGCTCCAACCTGGGCCCGGGTGCAGGTGGAACGATTGGATATGAGTAGAGCCTGGGCGGCAAAATATTCATCCCAGGCCAGTCGTTGATGGGACATACCTTTTCCTCCTAGATACTAGACAATTATAGCACATTCGAATCATTCCCGTTGTCTCTGATCCGAGGTATACCAAGGGAATAGAAGAGTATAAAAAGAAAAATCGCCACGGTAAA
>NZ_JAOBSU010000075.1:0-8546 GCF_025447695.1 Streptococcus danieliae
AAAAAGGATGGCCAAACTCCTTGGTACACAAGGGGTTAGCTATCCTTTGTCTTTTTTAAACTGATAAACTCGGGAGGTCGCTCAAATGTTCTGAATGGTAATCCTGAGATGGCAGGTGATTTTCAGACAGAAAGTAGGGGATGTGCTATAATGGAAGTAACAGATATGAATGAGGGTTTGCCATGTATATTGAAATGCAGGACGAAACGGGACGTGTGTCCGAAGAAATGATGCTGGATATTGAACGGTTGGTCCAGTCAGCTGCTAAGCGGATTGACAAGGAAGACAAGGAGATGGCCATTACCTTTGTGGACAATGAGCGTATCCATCAAGTTAATTTAGAATATCGAGGAATGGATCGTCCAACCGATGTTGTCAGTTTGGAGTACAAGCCGGAAGAATCGATTTCCTTTGAGGATTTGGGTTTAGAGGATGAGGATTTAGTTGGACTGATGGATGAGTTTGATACCTACATTGGGGAACTCTACATTTCAGTGGACCGTGCTCGGGAGCAGGCTGCCGAGTATGGTCACTCATTTGAACGGGAAATGGGCTTTTTGGCCGTTCATGGTTTTCTACATATCAATGGTTATGACCATTACACTCCCCAAGAAGAAGCAGAAATGTTTGGATTACAGGAAGAGATATTGACAGCCTATGGACTCACAAGGTAATAAACGCAAATGGAAAAATCGGGATCTCATCTCCAGCCTGGAGTTTGCCTTAACCGGGATTATCACAGCTTTTAAGGAGGAGGCCAACATGCGTAAGCATTTGGTCTCAGGGATCCTTGTGATTGTGGCGGGATTGATTTTTCAGGTTTCAGCCATTGAATGGCTCTTTTTGTTGCTGAGTGTTTTTATGGTGATTACCTTAGAGATTGTGAATTCAGCGATTGAAAATGTAGTGGATTTGGCTTCTAATTACCATTTTTCGATGTTGGCCAAACATGCTAAGGACATGGCTGCCGGAGCGGTTTTGCTCTTTTCTGCCTATGCAGTGATCACGGGACTGATTATTTTTGTCCCTAAAATTTGGAATCTATTTTTTTAATAATAAGGAGAATGAATGTCTTTTAAATCAGGATTTGTAGCGATTTTAGGTCGTCCCAATGTTGGAAAGTCGACTTTTTTGAATCATGTAATGGGGCAAAAAATTGCCATCATGAGTGATAAGGCGCAAACGACGCGTAATAAAATCATGGGGATTTACACAACCCCTGAAGAACAAATTGTCTTTATTGATACCCCAGGGATTCACAAGCCTAAAACGGCCTTGGGCGATTTCATGGTCGATGCGGCTTATTCGACGCTCAGAGAGGTCGATACCGTCCTCTTTATGGTGCCTGCCGATGAGCCCCGGGGCAAGGGAGATGATATGATCATCGAACGCCTTAAGCAGGCCAAGGTTCCAGTTATCCTAGTCGTCAACAAACTGGATAAGGTCAATCCTGAACAGCTGTTGGATCAAATCCAAGATTTTAAAGACCAAATGGACTTCAAGGAGATTATTCCCATTTCTGCCCTGCAAGGGAATAATGTGTCCCACTTGATTGATGTCTTGTCAGAAAACCTCGAAGAGGGCGTCCAATATTTCCCAGATGATATGATCACGGATCATCCAGAACGCTTTTTGGTATCTGAAATGATCCGTGAAAAAGTGCTACATTTGACACGAGAAGAGGTGCCCCACTCGATTGCAGTAGTGGTGGATAGCATGAAGCGGGATGAAGAAACAGATAAAGTCCACATCCAGGCTACCATCATGGTTGAGCGTTCTAGTCAAAAGGGGATTGTAATCGGTAAGGGTGGAGCCATGCTCAAGAAAATTGGAACTATGGCTCGGAAAGACATCGAGACTATGTTAGGAGACAAGGTCTTCCTCGAGACTTGGGTCAAGGTTAAGAAAAATTGGCGGGACAAGAAACTCGATCTTGCTGATTTTGGATACACAGAAAAGGATTACTGATGCCAGAATTACCTGAAGTAGAGACCGTTCGCCGCGGTCTTTCTCCATTGGTGCAAGGGAAACGAATTGCCCAGGTCACTGTTCTCTATCCCAAAATGGTTCGGACCGGGGCAGAGGCCTTGGCCCATGACCTGCTGGGACAAGAAATTCAGAAGGTTGATCGACGAGGGAAGTATCTCATCTTTGATCTGGGGAATCATGTGCTTTTATCCCATTTGCGAATGGAGGGGAAGTTTTTCTTTCAAGCAGAAGCCCAGGAGTCGGAAAAACACCAGCATGTGCTGGTTGACTTTGACGATGGTTCCCGTCTGGTTTACCAGGATGTCCGCAAGTTTGGGACTTTTGATTACTTGCCCAAGGAGCAATTAGAAGCCTATTTTCAGTCTAAGAAATTAGGCCCCGAGCCGGTTGAAGAGGACTTTGCCTTGAAGCCTTTCCGGGAGGGGCTGAAACGATCTCGGAAACCTGTAAAAAACTTGCTTTTAGATCAAACCCTTGTGGCTGGTTTAGGCAATATCTATGTCGATGAAGTCTTGTGGTTGTCTCGAATCCACCCCTTGACCCCGGCTTCAGATTTATCTGCTCAAAAAATCAGTCGTTTGCGTCAGGCCATTATCGAGGTTTTGGCGGAAGGAGTAGCTCGGGGTGGTTCAACCATTCGGACTTATAAAAATGCCTTTGGGGAAGCTGGGACTATGCAGGAAACCCTCAAGGTTTATGGTCAAAAGGGCCAGCCCTGTCTCCGTTGTGGAAGAGAGATTGAGAAAATTAAAGTTGGGGGAAGAGGGACCCATATTTGCCCTCGGTGTCAAAAGTTATGAAGGCTCAGGTGATTGGTTTAACAGGCGGGATTGCCTCTGGTAAAAGCCAGGTGACCCGCTATTTACAAACACGAGGCTATCGGGTGGTGGATGCAGATCAGTTGGTCCATGAGCTACAGGCCCCAGGAGGAGCCCTCTACAAGCTGTTGGTGGCACATTTAGGCCCGGAGATTTTAGAGGATCAGGGGGCCTTGGATCGTGCCAAATTGGCCCAGCGTTTTTTTTCGGATGCGGATTTTCGGGCCTGGTCGAAGGTGGAACAGGGCCGCGTGATTCGGTCGGCCTTGGCAGCCGAGTTGGAGCAGGCTCAGAGGTCAGGTGAGGTGGTCTTTTTTGATATCCCCTTGTTGTTTGAGGAGGGTTATGAGGCCTGGTTTGAGCTGATTTGGCTGGTGGATGTCGATGAGGTCACGCAGTTGGAGCGTTTGATGCGGCGTAATAGCCTGACCGAGCAGGAGGCGCATCAGCGGATGCTTCGCCAATGGCCCTTGGAGCGCAAACGGCCCTTAGTCAGTCTGATCCTTGATAATCGTGGCAGTTTGTTGGACTTGCACCAACAAATTGATCAGGCCTTGCTTGGCTTAGAGGATCGATTTTCTTCCCTAAAGGATCAAGAGTAAGAAAAGTATATGAGAATTAAAATTCAATTGCGTTGCCAATCGTGTGGCAGTCAAAATTATATTACTAGTAAAAATCCTAAGTCGCATCCCGATCGGATTGAGGTCTTGAAATACTGTCCCAAGGAGCGTCAGGTCACGACGCATCAAGAGATGAAGTGAGATCCTCGGTTTACAAGTTTGGGAAACTATGCTACTATAGAAGGGATTTGAAGGAGTTTGGCAATGTTTCAATTATTATTAACTGCATTTTTAGTCCTATCTGTTATTTTGGTGATGGTCATTTTTATGCAACCGACCAAGAATCAATCGTCAAACGTGTTTGATTCGAGTGCGGGTGACCTATTTGAACGTACAAAAGCGCGCGGATTCGAAGCCGTTATGCAGCGAACAACTGCTGTGCTAGTCTTTTTCTGGCTAGCGATTGCTTTGGTATTGGCCGTGTTATCAAGTATTTAAGTATTTAGGGCGAGTTGGAGCAAGACCGGAGGTCTTGTGAGCAACCGCCCTTTTTTTGAGAGGTATAAATGAAAAAGCAAATTCTGGCCCTGGTGAAAGAGTCTGGGCCAATGTCGGTGGATCAGTTAGGGGATTCTTTGGGGATTAAAAACGCCAAAGGATTTACCAATCTGGTCAAGGAAATTTCCCGTTTGGAGGCTCAGGGTAAGGTGAGTTTCACTGATCAGGGAACGATTGTGTGGAGGGAAGCTACGAAAAAACCCCTTGCTCCAAAACTGGAGGGGGTCTTTCATGCTCATAAATCAGGTTTTGGGTTTGTAACAGTGGATGAGGCAGAACCGGATGTTTTTATTGGTCGGGATTTTGTTAATCAGGCGATTGATGGCGATCGGGTTCTGGTAGAGATTGTCCAGGTTGCCGACCGCATGAAGGGAACTTCGGCGGAAGGCAAGGTTGTGGAGATTTTGGAGCATTCGCTGACACAGGTTGTGGGGAAGGTTGTTCTGGAAGAAGGCAAGTCCAAATACCCAGCCTATGTCCGCTCTCGGAACCAAAAGATTAGCCAGCCTATCTACATTCAGCCAGGCGATTTCCAGTTGGCCGGTACGGAAGTGGTCAAGCTGGAAATTCGCCAATACCCAAGCAAGAAAAAGAACTTTTTCTTGGCGGACTTGGTGGAGATTGTGGGTCATGTGGATGACACGGGAATCGATGTGTTGGAGGTTCTAGAGTCCTTAGATATTGTCTCGACCTTCCCGGAGGCCGTTTTAGCGGAGGCCGAGGCGATTCCGGATGCTCCTAGTCCAGCAGATATGGAAGGTCGCTTGGATTTACGTTCCGAATTGACCTTTACCATTGATGGGGCAGATGCCAAGGACTTGGATGATGCGGTGCATATCAAACGCCTAACAGGTGGAAACTTTGAACTAGGTGTTCATATTGCGGATGTTTCCTATTATGTCAAAGAAGGGTCTGCCCTGGATCGGGAAGCCTTGGAGCGGGGGACCTCTGTTTATGTGACAGACCGAGTGGTTCCGATGTTGCCAGAACGCCTGTCAAATGGGATTTGTTCCTTGAATCCGCAGGTGGATCGGCTGACCCAGTCAGCGATTATGGAAATTAATCGCCAGGGGAAGGTTGTACGCTACCAGTTGGCGGAAACGGTTATTAAAACCAGCCAACGAATGACCTATGCGGACGTCAATGCCATGATTGCGAGGCAAAAAGAAGTGATCGAAGCCTATCCAGAATTGCTGGAATCTGTGGAGGCTATGGTGGAATTGCATAGAATCTTAGAAAACATGCGAATCCAGCGGGGAGCTTTGAATTTTGATACCAATGAAGCGAAAATTCTGGTTAACGCCAAGGGGAAACCGGTTGATATTGTGCTTCGCCAGCGGGGGCTAGCAGAACGGATGATTGAATCCTTTATGCTCGTGGCCAATGAAACGGTGGCTGAGCATTTCCATCAGAAGGATTTGCCTTTTATCTACCGGATCCACGAAGATCCCAAGGCGGAGAAATTACAGAAATTTATTGATTTCACTTCTAGCTTTGGTCTACGGGTTTATGGTACAGCTGCCAAGATGACCCAGGCATCGCTCCAAGATATCATGGCTGCTGCCAAGGGTCAGGTCTATGAAGAGGTGCTCTCGATGATGCTCTTACGGAGTATGCAGCAGGCGCGTTACTCAGAGCATAACCATGATGGTCACTACGGACTGGCAGCACCTTTCTACACCCACTTTACCAGTCCTATCCGGCGCTATCCGGACTTGCTGGTTCACCGGATGATGCGGGACTATCGTAAGAGTCCTGAAAAAGCCGGTCATTTTCAAGAAATTTTACCAGCTATTGCCAGTCAGTCTTCCAATCGGGAGCGGCGGGCGATTGATGCTGAGCGTTTTGTAGAGTCCATGAAGAAGGCCGAATTTATGTCCGACTTTGTGGGGCAGGAATTTGACGGCGTGATTGCTTCTGTTGTGAAATTTGGTCTCTTTGTCGAGTTGCCCAATACGGTGGAGGGCTTGATTCATGTGACCAACCTGCCTGAGTTCTACCATTTTGATGAACGGAGCCTGTCCCTGCGTGGTGAGCGGAGCGGGACAACCTTCAGAGTGGGACAGCCGATTCGCATTCGGGTTGAGAGGGCCGATAAGGAGACGGGAGAAATCGATTTCGCTTATCTAGCCGGCGGCCAGGTGGAGAAGAAGCCGTCTGCTTCGAAAAAGCGCTCGCAAGGCGAGCGCAAGAAAAAACGGGAACAGCCCCAAGCATTTTACAAAAAACAAGTCAAAAAAGGAGGACGTCATGGCCAAAGGAGAGGGAAAGGTCGTCGCTCAAAATAAGAAGGCGCGCCACGACTATACCATCGTCGATATAATTGAAGCGGGCATGGTTTTGACAGGAACGGAAATTAAAAGCGTTCGAGCCGCCCGCATCACCCTCAAGGATGGGTTTGCTCAAATTAAAAATGGTGAAGTCTGGTTAAGCAATGTGCATATTGCTCCCTACGAGGAGGGCAATATCTGGAACCAGGATCCGGAACGTCGCCGGAAGCTGCTGCTCCATAAAAAGCAGATTAGTAAATTGGAGCAGGAGATTAAGGGAACGGGGATGACCCTGGTTCCGCTCAAGGTTTACCTCAAGGATGGCTATGCTAAATTGCTTCTGGGCTTGGCCAAAGGGAAAAAAGATTATGACAAGCGGGAGTCCATTAAACGCCGGGAGCAAAATCGCGATATTGACCGGCAGATGAAGAGTTTTAATCGACGTTAGGAGTGGCCTATGCAGATTTCCAATCGTTTTAGTATCGGGGTTCATATCTTGGTTTTGGTAGCGTTACAGGAGGAAGCGGAAATTCTGACCAGTGAGGGATTAGCCGCCAGTGTTGGAGTCAATCCGGTCATTGTGCGGAAGGTTATGTCCCAACTTCGCCAGGCCCAATTGATTCAAACACGGCAAGGTTTGGCTGGGATTGAGCTGGGACGTGAACCGGCAGCAATTTCTTTATTTAATATCTACCAAGCGACCGGAGGCATTGGGGCCGATAAACTATTCCGTTACCATGATGCTCCCAATCCCCAATGTGAGGTTGGACGAACCATTCACGGAGTCTTGGATCACCACCTGCAAGAAGTCCAGGCAGCAATGGAGGCGCCCCTGAAACATCAAAGTTTGGCAGATATTTTGAAAACCAGTCAGGAAAAGCAAAAAGGCTAAGGAGAAAATCCTAGCCTTTTTGTTTGAAAAAGTAGCTGGTAATGAATTAGTGTATAATAAAGGTAGAAAAGTAATTGAGAAAGAGAATCCAATGACGCAGATTGATATCAATGAAAAGGTATTTGTTTGGGAGTTGCAGAGATTGCTAACCGTTTTATTAATGGATCGGACGACAAAAAAGTCGATCGTCTGGGCTACAGGCTCGTATGAATTTTTAGGACGAGGATTTGCGGCTGCAGATGGCATTACAAGTAGAAAGATCATCAATTCTTATGGTAATCTCATCCAACCAAGGTCAGAAAAAAATAAGGTAGAGCAAAAAGATCGGACCAAGGTTCGGGCTGAAGTATTCACACCGGCTTGGCTGGTCAAGCTTCAAAACGATATTGTAGAAGAAGAAATTCGTGACTTGCCTCTAGAGGAGTATCTTGATATCAGATGGCTGGAGCTTACTTGCGGCGAAGCTCCCTATATGGTGAGCCGTTACGATGCAGTCACTGGTGAGGAGATAGCACTGTTTGACCGTGTAGGATTTGTGGATCGAAAGTTACAGCGGATTAGTAAAGAGGTTTCAGATGAAGAGGAATTTTTCAATCTCGCTATCCGAGCTTATCGAGCTTCCTACGGCTATGAGTACCAAGGGGATAGCCTGCTATTGGCGCGCGAAAACCTGCTAATCACCTTTGAGGACTATTATCAAGCAACTTTTGGGAAAGGACCAACCTTGGAACAGAGACTGGAGATTGCGACCATCATCTCCTATAATGTCATGCAGATGGATGGATTAGCAAAAACCACGCCTTATTCTGCCGCTGCTCCCAAAGCTGTTCAGCTTGATTTATTTAGTGAAGTCGAGGAAGAAATTCCAGTAATGGGACCGAAAAAAACCAGACTAAAAGACTGGAAGAAAAATAAAATAGTAGATTTTGAGAATCTGTCTAGTGAGGGATTTTATATGAAATTTGATGTTGTAATTGGCAATCCGCCGTATCAGGAAGAATTAGAAGGAACGAGTGATAAGCCAATTTATAATTATTTTATGGATGAAGCTTATAAAACAGGTGTTAAATCTGTTCTTATCACGCCTGCAAGATTTTTGTTTGATGCTGGGAAAACACCTAAAGTTTGGAATCAGAAAATGTTGTCTGATGAGCATTTGAAAGTTACTTTTTATAAGCAGGATTCATCTGCTGTATTTTCAGGAACCGATATAAAAGGTGGAGTAGCAATTACTTACAGGGATGAAACTAAAATTTTTGGAGCCATTGAAACTTTTACAGCATTTGCTGAGTTGAAGACTTTATACAAGGGCACCTCTAAAAACCAGAAGTATTCCGTCATATAAAAAAAGAAGGGACGCTTGCCCTCTAATTTCCAGCAAGAGTCCCTGTATTTCCTACTTTTCTATCCCGATTATCGGGAGAATTCTGATTTTTGGGCGCACTAAGCCCATGTATTC
>NZ_JAOBSU010000076.1:0-8309 GCF_025447695.1 Streptococcus danieliae
CTTTTGCTGGAAATTGGAGGGCAAGAGTCCCTTCTTTTTTTATATGACGGAATACTTCTGGTTTTTAGAGGTGCCCTAAATAGCTATCTAAAATCGAGAACAGAAAATGTTCTCGATTTTTTGCAAGCAGTGGATTTTACAACTGTGGCAATCGCTCTTCTTCTCGATAGGAAAAATAAGCTTCCTGGGTGATAATCAAATGATCCAAAAGTTGGATTCCCAGAGTCCCTGCTGCCTCTGCCAAGATGCGAGTCACTCGATCATCATTGGGACTGGGTTTAAGAGATCCTGACGGATGATTGTGAACCACAATTAAGGAGGTCGCCATGTGTTTAACGGCATAATGAAGTATTTCGCGTGGTTCGGCTAGGCTTCTGCTAACAGAGCCAATAAAAATCGTTCGTTCTTCTAAAATCTGATTACGGGTATCCAAATAGATAGCTCGGAGATGCTCCTGCCTCAAGGAGCCTAGTTCCTTGACCAAGCGCAGACCTAATTGATGACTGGATAGGACGGCCTGATCTTTTTTTAATTTAGCTTGATCAATCCGCTTCCCTAACTCGACCATGGCTTTTAACTCGATTGCCTTGACGAGACCAACCCCTGGAATAGCCTGTAACTCACTCAGGGTCAGGTAACGCAGTTCAGCCAGGCTTGTGAGATGTTTCAGCAAAAGCTGGGCAATCTCAAGTGAGGATTGGCCCTTAAGCCCTGTTCTTAAGAGAATCGCTAGCAGCTCTTGATTGCTCAATTGCTCGGCTCCTTCTTCCACTAATCGCTCCCTGGGTAAAAGGGATGGACTGGCATCTTTAATCTCGTACATATCCGTCACCTCCATCTATTTATTCGAAAATCGAGTCCAACAAAAAAACGGATAAAATCCGTTTTTTTGTTGTCTCCTTCTTAAGGTTCAATCCGATTATCATACTCGGTGACCGTTGTTGTTTCAAGGGGGAAATGGATGGGGCGGAGGACCCAACGATCATCTCCTAGAGGGCCAAACCGGGTAGATAGGGTAGACTGGAACAAATTACCAGAGAGGGTAATATAGCCCACTTTAGAAGAATGCTGGCCGATTGTGGCGCTATAGGCGACAATCTTACCAGAGTTATCCTTATAAGGAACAAACTCATTGTTACGGATGACAATGCCACTAGATAGGATTGTTTCCGGATTATTGGCGGTATAATTTGGATCGATGTTCCGGAGATAAGCTCCATCCCAAACACCACTGTTATTGCTGGCATCTAGCTGGATTGCTTCAGCATAGAAGGGATGCAGGTCCGTGTTTTCTGGCAAGCTACTGGTAGCTGTCAGATTAGGAGCATAACCAGCGAAGGTGTTGCCGATAAATTCCGCATATTGAACGCCACCTAAATCAAATACATGGCTACTCATTTTATGAACCATGGTAAATTGATTGTTCCGAATCGTCCAGTTATAGCCATGATTGGCCATCAACATAAACTGATTGCCATTTTTCAGATCCTTAGCTCGGATATGCAAATCTTCCAAAATGAAATTGGTTAGGCCATCTGTCGCACCCGGTCCTGTCGCTAAACCAAACCAGAACATGGCACCATCCACGACCAAGGTTGTGTTGTTCCCTCGTAATTGAATATTCGAAGGGAGGATAAAGTACTCCTTGGCAGGATCATCAAAGCCCAATTCAAATTCACCTTCTGGGAATTCTAAGATAGTGAAGCCGTTTTTACTGGAGGCTTCCAGAGCTTGTCGGAAAATTTCATTGTTTTCCTCACGGCTATTTTCCGCTCGCAGTTCGATTTGAATCGTGGTTTTCAGCTCATCTTCTTTAATATCATAAACGTGGCCCAAATTTTCAACCGAGGCCTCATAAATAATCTGATCCTGCACACGGTTAATTTTTGTAATTTGACCACTCCCTTCCAAGGTCGAAGCTGGCGCCAAATCGACATCTTCTCCCAATTGGTAGAGGGTGGCAACAGCCGACAGTTCCTTCTCTGGAATCTCCTTTTGGGTCACTCCTAACTCCAGCTCAACTTCATAAACAAAGCCTTGCTCAGGATCCTCAGTACTCTTGATAACACGACCAATAATTTCTTCATCCCCATCCTTGTAGAGTACCTGATTTCCCTCATTAAAACGCGGTTTGGCTACTTCTTTGGGTTGAAAAAAAGAAAGGAGCGGTGCTATTAGACTCTTTTTTCCTTTTTCCAAAAAGTCTAGACTGAGAAAAAGAGCCAGTAAAAGTACTAATACTGTAAAAAGTATCCCTAAAGTTCGCCGTTCTCGTCGACGTCGTTCCGCTTTCTTCGAACGATAATCTGACATCACGGTGGTATTCCTTTCTATTAGAAAAAGGTTTGGAACAACTTGTCCCAAACCTTGGACGATTACAGCTGCATTTGATTGTAGCTACTTTCAAATGCTTTCAAGACTTCTGGATTGGTGCTATTAAAGTCGGACTCCTCTGTCAAATCAGCCTTCACAATAGTCCGATAGACTGCGGCTGCGTCCTCACAGGTCACCAGAGTCAGCTCATTTACACCTTCCGTATCCTGGATCACGTCAATCCGATCCGGTGTCACGGTCTCAACGCTCTTAATTGTATAAGTATAAACCTTGTCTTTATCTGTCAAATAGATTTTCATACCATTTTGGGCATTTTCCAATGGTGAAAAGAGCATCTGATTAGCACCTGTAATCCCAAAGACATGGTGGCTAGCTAGCGAATAGTTGCCTTTTCCCATCACCTGGTCAGCCTTCATAGTACCGGCTCCATAATAAAGAACCTCATTAGCCAAACCTTTAAAGATAGGTAGGTTAACACTCAAATCAGGAATCGCAATCCCTCCAATAACAGGGAGTTCCTGTTGATTCATTTGAGCTTCTAACACCCGCTCTGTTGATAGAGCTTCAACACTTTGGAAATCAAAATTGGCCTCTGCTGCCTTATTTTCTTCAATCTTTTCTTTGGATACTTTAGCAACCTGGTATTGGTTGGTGTGGTAAACCATAATCATATTCCGGATTGAACTGTTAAAAATCAATCCCAGAGCCACGATAAAGAGAATTCCTGCGAGCAGGTAACGTGGCCAATTTCTCGTTTTCTTTTTATTCTTCGCCATCTTCAATTGTTTCTTCCATTTCTGCATCAATTGTTGTAAAGGTTACAATCCGAGAGTCCTCAATCAAACGCATGATCTTAACTCCTTGAGCAGCACGTCCGATACGGCTAATATCCGCCGCATGGGTTCGAATAACCACTCCCTTGTCGGTCATAACCATTAAATCATGTTCCTCGCTTACTGTTTCCAGGCCAACAAGCGGACCATTCTTTTCAGTGATCTTTGCGAGAATCATTCCCTTACCACCCCGGTTTTTAGTCGGGAATTCTTTGGCAGGGGTTCGTTTTCCATAGCCCAATTCTGTGATCACAACTAGATCATCTTCATCGGTTACGATACTTGCACCTACTACCTGGTCTTGGTCGCGTAGGCTTACACCCTTGACCCCGGCTGCACCACGGCCAAGCGGACGTAGACTGTTTTCCATAAAGCGAACTGCATAACCATAGCGGGTTCCGATTAAGATTTCAGATTGGCCATCGGTCAAGAGCACATTAATCAACTCATCTTCATCGCGAAGTTTGAGAGCCAGCAAGCCATTTTGGCGGATATTTTTAAAGGCTGAAATCGGAACTCGTTTGATAATACCAGACTTGGTGGTAAAAAAGAAGAATCCTTCATCCTCCTGTTCCTTGGTCACATTCATAAGGGCCTGGATGCTCTCGCCTTCTTCCAATTTCAGCAGGTTAATAATAGGTAAACCTTTGGCTGTCCGGCCATATTCAGGGATTTCATAGCCCTTGAGACGGTAGACTCGGCCGCGATTTGTAAAGAAGAGCAGATGGTCATGGGTACTGGTCGAAACCAATTGGCTGACAAAATCGTCATCCTTGACACCAGTTCCTTGGACACCGCGTCCGCCCCTTTTTTGAGCCGTGAACTCGGACTGGTCCAAACGCTTGATATAGCCCTTATTGGATAGGGTAATCAAGACATCGGTCTCTTCGATAAGGTCTTCATCCTCAAGACTAAGAATCTCCCCAATCATCAATTCAGTTCGACGAGGATCGGCATATTTATGTTTAATCTCATCCAATTCTTCTTGGATAATTTGCTTAACACGTTCTGGTTTTGCCAGAATATCTGCTAAGTCCGCAATCAGTTCCAAGAGCTGGTCATACTCAGACTGAATCTTATCACGTTCCAAACCTGTCAGACGGCGGAGGCGCATGTCTAGGATGGCTTGACTTTGCCGTTCGGATAGTTGGAAACGCTCCATTAACTCAGCTTGAGCCTGGGCATCAGTCTCGCTATTGCGAATGATTTGAATAACTTCATCAATATGGTCCAGCGCAATTAACAGACCCTCTAAGATATGGGCTCTAGCTTCGGCTTTTTCCTTATCAAAACGAGTCCGACGAACGACAACGTCCGTTTGATGCTCGATATAGGCACCAAGGATCTCACGAAGGGAAAGAATTTTAGGAATGCCATTCTGAATCGCCAACATATTAAAGGAGAAATTGGTCTGCATCTGAGTCAGCTTAAAGAGGTTATTTAAAATAACATTGGCGGATGCATCTCTGCGAACTTCAATCACAAAGCGAACCCCTTCTCGGTTAGACTCGTCTCTGACCGCAGTGATTCCATCAATCCTCTTCTCCTGGACCAATTTGACAATATGTTCTTGGACCTTGGCTTTATTGACCATATAAGGAAATTCGGTCACAACAATTCGTTCTCGGCCAGACTTGGTTTCCTCAATCTCGGTCCGAGACCGAAGGACAATAGACCCCTTCCCGGTCTCGTAAGCTCTATGAATACCTGAGCGGCCCATGACCAGAGCTCCAGTTGGAAAGTCTGGACCTGGCAAAACTTCCATCAATTCACGGGTAGTAGCTTCTGGATTATCCATCAGCAATTTCACCGCATCAATTGACTCACCTAGGTTATGCGGTGGAATATTGGTTGCCATCCCGACAGCAATCCCGGTAGCCCCGTTAACAAGCAGATTGGGGAACCGAGATGGCAAAATGGACGGCTCCATCTCACTACCATCGTAGTTGGGAACAAAGTCAACGGTATCTTTCTGAATATCTCTTAGTAATTCGAGAGCGATTTTACTCATCCGCGCCTCAGTATACCGCTGAGCCGCTGCACCGTCCCCATCCATGGAACCAAAGTTTCCGTGACCATCAACCAGCATGTGGCGGTAAGACCACCACTGGGCCATCCGCACCATCGCTTCATAGATTGATGAATCTCCATGAGGATGATATTTACCCATGACATCCCCGGTAATACGAGCGGATTTCTTATGGGGCTTATCTGGGGTTACTCCTAAATCATACATTCCGTAAAGAATACGGCGATGAACAGGTTTTAAACCATCTCGAACATCTGGCAGAGCTCGAGACACGATAACACTCATGGCATAGTCGATAAAACTCGACTTCATCTCTTTCGTTAAATTTACATCTACAAGGTGTTTATCCTGCATTTCCAATGCCTTTCTCTACACAATACTATCTATAATTATAGCAAAAAAAAGCCAAAAAAGCACGTTATTCAATGGATTCAAGCAGGTCAACCTCAAAAATAAATGCTTCCCTAGAGCCGTGATTTCAATCCAGCAAAAAACGGCTGACAAGCAGCCGTTTCAAGAGATTAGTAAAGTTTCAAGTCCCGAGAATCTACAGGGAAGCTTGGATTGTATGGGTTGTGGCGAAGTTTAATCTTCTTAACATCTTCAATAGTTTGTGCTCCTGACAATTGCATAACAGTTTTCAATTCGCTATTGAGGTGTTCAAATACTTGGCGAACTCCGACACTACCTCCAAGGCTAAGTCCATAGATAACTGGACGTCCGATAGCGACTAGGTCAGCACCTGAAGCAAGGGCTTTAAAGACGTGTTGACCACGACGTACTCCTGAGTCGAAGACGATTGGAACACGTTTATCAACTGCTTCAGCCACTTCTTGAAGTGAATCAAAGGCAGCAGGCCCACCATCGATTTGACGACCACCGTGGTTGGTTACCCAGATACCCGCAGCACCTGCACCAAGTGAGCGCTCAACGTCTTCTTTACATTGTGGTCCTTTTACATAAACTGGAAGACCAGAGTACTCTGCAATAAACTCTACATCGCGTGGAGAAAGTTTTTGTTTAGCAGACTCGTAAACGAAGTCCATTGTTTTACCAGCTCCATCAGGTAGATATTCTTCAACGATTGGCATACCTACTGGGAACACAAATCCATTACGCTTATCAACCTCACGGTTACCACCAACTGTTGCATCAGCAGTCAAGACAATAGCCTTGTAGCCTTCAGCTTTTACACGGTCCATGATGTGACGGTTGATCCCATCATCTTTACTGAAGTAGAATTGGAACCAGTGTGGGGTACCATTCAAGGCTTGAGTAATTTCTGGCAAGTCAGTAGTTGAGTAAGAGCTAGTTGTAAAGAGGGATCCAAATTCATGAACTCCTTTAGCAGTTGCAACTTCACCTTGTTCATTGGCTAGTTTGTGAGCCGCAACCGGTGCCATGATGATTGGAGACGATAGCTTATCTCCATAAATTTCCACTTCTGTTGAAGGATTTTCAACATCCATCAAAGTATGTGGTACAATCAACTTATGGTTAAATGCACGGATATTTTCACGTAGGGTAAAGGTATCTTCAGCACCACTCGCAATATATCCAAAAGCAGCTTTCGGAATAACCTTTTGAGCCATTGGCTCTAGATCATAAGTATTAATAAAATCAACAGGTCCCTCAGCATTACTTGTTTTGAAAACCATAAAAATTCCTCCTTAAGTTTAACCATTTTAAACTGTTAATCGCTCTATGAGGATTAACTTTAATTAATTATAGCATTATCTGAATCCGCTTTCAAATAATATGCTCAGTTTTCACAAAAAAATATTTGTTTAAGCGTTTACATCTCTTTGGACTATCGACAAAACGTATTTTGGGTGGTAGAATTGACTATGTGAGAGAGGTAACTCTCTTTAAAAAGAAAAGGAGATGTTTAGATCATGACTGTTACTAAACAACACAAAAAGGTTATCCTTGTTGGTGATGGTGCTGTAGGTTCATCTTACGCATTTGCACTTGTTACCCAAGGAATTGCACAAGAGTTGGGTATTGTAGATATCTTTAAAGAAAAAACTCAAGGCGATGCAGAAGACTTGAGCCACGCTTTAGCATTCACGTCACCTAAGAAAATCTACGCTGCTGACTATTCAGATGCACACGATGCTGACCTTGTTGTTTTGACTGCTGGTGCTCCACAAAAACCAGGTGAAACTCGTTTGGACTTGGTTGAGAAAAACTTGCGTATCAACAAAGAAGTTGTTACTCAAATCGTTGACTCTGGATTTAACGGTATTTTCTTGGTAGCTGCTAACCCAGTAGATATCCTTACCTATTCAACTTGGAAATTCTCAGGTTTCCCTAAAGAGCGCGTAATCGGTTCTGGTACTTCTCTAGACTCAGCTCGTTTCCGTCAAGCACTTGCTGACAAAATCGGTATCGATGCTCGTTCTGTCCACGCCTACATCATGGGTGAGCACGGAGATTCTGAGTTTGCCGTTTGGTCACACGCAAACGTTGCAGGTGTAAAATTGGAGCAATGGTTGCAAGACAACCGTGATATTGACGAGCAAGGCCTTGTTGATCTCTTTGTGTCTGTTCGTGATGCAGCTTACTCCATCATCGAGAAAAAAGGTGCTACCTTCTACGGTATCGCTGTTGCCCTAGCACGGATCACTAAAGCCATCTTGGATGACGAAAATGCTGTACTCCCACTTTCTACTTACCAAGTAGGCCAATACGGTATTGACGATGTCTTCATCGGACAACCTGCCATCGTTGGTGCTCACGGTATCGTTCGTCCTGTAAACATCCCATTAAACGACCGCGAATTGCAACAAATGCAAGCATCTGCTAACCAATTGAAAGCGATTATTGATGAAGCATTTGCCAAAGAAGAGTTTGCATCAGCTGTTCGTAACTAATAATAATTTTGTATGAGTTGAGAATGGGAAAGAACTAATTTTGAGAAAATTTAGTTCCTAGTCCCAGTCTCAACTTTTTTTAATTATCGTCTTTTAGTTTACTTTTATAGTCATTTGAAACAAGAACAAAACAACAAAGCATCCAGAAAATTGTCATAACTGATACGTACCGTGTCAAGTAGACAGTTGAAATAAATAAAATGTGTAATACCAGACTGTCTTAAGTTTAGGCGGTCT
>NZ_JAOBSU010000077.1:0-8206 GCF_025447695.1 Streptococcus danieliae
ATTTTAATTCTTTAATTTGATCTTGTGTGAATTTCATACTATCTATTATAATTCAGATTTTGATTTTTGTTAAGTATAAGTATGTCTGGGAAGAAACTGTTCATCATGAGAATGAGAAGTATTCAAGTGCTGTTGAAAGGCTTAAACAGTTTGAATTAGTAAGTGCTTCTGAAGAGACAAAGCTTCAAGAACAGTCCTCGATTCTATCAAAGAATAAACAAGAGCTTGAATCTTCACAAAAAGTAATTGGTGATGAATTAAGTAAAACGATCAATCGATTAAATGATTTAACTAAAGGAAATCAAGAAAAACTAAGAAATCTTGAAATTGTAAAAAAAGAACTTGAAAGCAAACTGTCTGAGTTAGTTCCGTTACAAGATATCTTAGCACGGGAAACTGCTATTTACGAAGAGTTAAAAGCGAAAGTGACACAAGCTCAAGAATCGGTGTCAAGAGCTGAGGAAGATTTGAAGAATCTAAATACGCAGCTTGAACAAATGAAGTCTGAATTAAAGTCTCTCCAACAAGCTGATGAAGATTACACTAAAGCGAAATCAAACCTCGAGCTAGTCCAGAAAAAATTAGAAGACGCTCAAGAAAAACTGAAACAGGATTTGTTATTACTCACAGCATTGAAATCAGAGTTGCAACAAAAAAGTTTGTTATTAGATGAATATGAATTAAAAGATGATGCAAAATTAGATGACTTGATTTATATTCCATCTACTAGTAACAAACCTCAAAATAAATCTGTGAATGCTACAAATAAGGTTGAACAACTTGTTATTAGTAAAAAGAGAGATAATAGGGTTACAGGTTTAAAAACTGTAGCTCCTAAGGAGACTCTCCCTCATACTGGGGAAGCAAATTCATATTTAACAGTTGCTGGAATCAGTATGATGGCAACCTTGAGTTTGGTGTCTACTAAAAAACGTAAAAAGTCTAGTTAGGATAATGTCATTAAAATCCTATTGACGTATACGGATTCCTTTTGTTACAATAAATCCTGAAAAGATTGATTATTCTCATCGACTGATAGCGAGTTCGGGGTGGTGGAAGCCGGATAGGAGAGGAATAAGTGGCCCTTTTTACCAGTAGATAAAGAATGAAGGCTTAAACAAGCAAAAATAGGGTGGAACCGCGTTTCGACGCCCCTTGTCTTTAGACAGGGGGATAGAAGGCGGTTCTTTTTGTTCCCTGGAATTGGTTGAGGGAGAACATTTAGAAAGAAGGTCATTATGGCAGAGAAACTTACCTTTCAAGAAATTATTTTAACCTTGCAGCAGTTTTGGAGTGACCAAGGTTGTTTGTTGATGCAGGCTTATGACAATGAAAAAGGAGCCGGAACCATGAGTCCCTATACATTTTTACGGGCTATTGGACCTGAGCCTTGGAATGCTGCTTATGTCGAGCCTTCACGTCGTCCAGCGGATGGACGTTATGGAGAGAATCCTAACCGTCTTTACCAGCACCATCAATTCCAAGTGGTCATGAAGCCAAGTCCAAGTAATATTCAGGAATTATACTTGCAATCCTTGGAAGTCTTGGGAATCAATCCTCTTGAGCATGATATCCGTTTTGTTGAAGACAACTGGGAAAATCCATCAACTGGTTCTGCGGGTCTTGGTTGGGAAGTCTGGTTGGATGGAATGGAAATCACTCAGTTCACCTACTTCCAACAAGTAGGGGGCTTGGCGACCCAACCGGTGACGGCTGAGGTAACCTATGGTTTGGAGCGCTTGGCCTCTTACATTCAAGAAGTGGATTCGGTTTACGATATCGAGTGGACAGCAGGCGTTAAGTATGGTGAAATCTTTAACCAACCTGAATTTGAACATTCAAAATACAGCTTTGAGTTGAGTAATCAGGAGATGTTGCTGGAGAATTTCAACAAGTTTGAAGCAGAAGCGCAAGCTGCGCTGGAAGCGGCTCTGGTTCATCCTGCTTATGACTATGTTTTGAAGTGTTCCCATACCTTTAATCTTTTGGATGCGCGTGGGGCTGTTTCCGTGACAGAGCGGGCTGGCTATATTGCACGTATTCGGAATTTGGCACGGGAAGTTGCCAAGACCTTTGTGGCAGAGCGCAAGCGCCTTGGCTATCCTTTGTTGGATGAAGCCAGCCGCCAAGAATTACTAGCAGAGGAGGACTAAGATGACAAAGACAGTATTGCTTGAACTTGGTTTAGAGGAGATGCCAGCTTACCTTGTAACACGCAGCATGGATCAATTAGGCCAACGTGTTGCAGACTTCTTGAAGCAGCATCGTTTGGATTTTGAAAAAATTGAAACCTTCTCGACGCCCCGACGTCTAGCGGTTCGGGTTAAGGGCTTGGCAGACCGCCAGCAGGACCTGGTCGAAGATTTCAAGGGGCCAAGCAAAAAGATTGCCTTGGATGCAGAAGGCAATTTTACCAAGGCTGCCCAAGGTTTTGTTCGTGGTAAAGGTTTGACAATAGATGCCATTCGTTTTGAAGAAATCAAGGGTGAAGAGTATGTCTATGTAACCAAGGAAGAAAAGGGACAGGTTGCAGAAGAAATCCTGCCTCAGTTGACGGAAACCTTGGAAGCTATGACCTTCCCTGTCAGCATGCACTGGGCTAATTATCGCTTTGAATACATTCGTCCAGTTCACACCCTGACCCTTTTGGTCGATGACAAGCTCTTGGAAGCTCGTTTCTTGAACCTGGAATCAGGTCGTCTCAGTCGTGGTCATCGTTTCTTGGGGCAAGAAGTTAGCTTGGCTTCTGCGGACAGCTATGAGGCTGATCTGCGTCAAGCCTTTGTCATTGCGGATCCAGTTGAGCGGACCCAAATGATTCAGGATCAAATCCGGGACTTGGAAGAGTTACACGGGGTTCGGGTGGAAATTGATCCAGGCCTTTTGAATGAAGTGTTGAACCTGGTTGAGTACCCAACGGCCTTTTTAGGTTCCTTTGATCCCAAATACTTGGACTTGCCAGAAGAAGTTTTGGTGACCTCCATGAAGGCGCACCAACGTTACTTTGTGGTTCGAGACCAGGAAGGCAAACTCTTGCCACATTTTGTCTCTGTTCGGAATGGAAATGCGGATCACATCGCGAATGTTGTGAAAGGAAATGAAAAGGTTTTGGTAGCCCGTCTGGAAGACGGAGAGTTCTTCTGGAAAGAGGACCAGAAATTGGCCATTGAAGACCTGCTTCCAAAATTGACCAAGGTAACCTTCCATGAAAAAATTGGAACCCTTGCTGAACACATGGAGCGGACTGCTCAGATTGCAGCTTACTTGGCAGACCAGGTTGGTTTGAGTCTAGAGGAGCAGGCAGATCTAGCGCGTGCGGCAGCGATTTATAAATTTGACCTCTTGACTGGTATGGTGGGTGAGTTTGATGAATTGCAAGGGATCATGGGGGAGAAATATGCCCTTCTTGCTGGCGAAAAGCCAGCTGTAGCACAGGCGATCCGTGAGCACTACCTGCCAAACTCCAGTGAAGGAGCTCTTCCAGAGAGCCGTGTTGGAGCTGTCTTGGCGGTGGCGGACAAGATGGATACCCTTCTGTCCTTCTTTACAGCTGGTTTGATTCCAAGTGGTTCCAACGACCCTTATGCTCTTCGTCGGGCAACCCAGGGGATTGTCCGGATCTTGGATGCCTTTGGTTGGGATCTGGACTTGCGTGAGCTACAAGATGCCTTCTTCCAAAATCAATGGTATCAACATAAAGAAGAAATTTTGGAATTCTTTAATGCGCGGATTGAAAAAATGATGGATGCATCCATTAACAAAGACATTGTGCGGGCAGTCTTGGCCAATAGTCAATTCAAGGTGTCCTCTCGTCTCTTGGCAGCCAAGGCCCTAGCCCAGGCGGCGCAAGCCGAAGGCTTTAAAGAAGCTGTTGAGAATCTGTCACGGGTCTTTAACCTAGCAGAGAAAGCAGAAGAAGTGGCTATTGATGCCAGTCTATTGGAATCGGATTCCGAGAAGGCTTTGGCGAAGGCAGTCGATGGTCTAAGCTGGTCTGAGGATATGACTGCGAATATGCAGGAGCTCTTTGATCTAGCACCGCTGATTGCTGACTTCTTTGAAAACAATATGGTCATGGCTGAGGATCTTGCCGTTCGTGCCAATCGCCTAGCGCTTTTGGCTCGCTTACGCCAAAAAGCTAGCCGTCTCGCCCACTTTACCTTACTTCAAACTAAATAGGAGAAAAAATGGAAGATTCAAAAATCGAACGCATCAATGAACTGGCCAAGAAGAAAAAAGAGGTTGGTCTAACGGAGGCGGAATTGGAAGAGCAAGCGGCTCTTCGCAAGGAGTACATTCAAGGTTATCGTCGCAGCTTGCAGGCCCATATTGAAGGGATCAAATTGGTTGATGAAAATGGCAATGATGTGACGCCTGAAAAATTGAAACAAATTCAAAAAGAAAAAGGCCTACACGGCCGGGATCAGGAAGATTAATAGATAAAGAACGGCTGGGGAAACCAGTCGTTCTTTATATAAATCTTGGTAATTGGTTGTAGATTTTGCTATAGTGGTTATAGGAAAACAAAGGAGGCCTGAGATGGAAGTCTATACACTCGCAAATGGGATTCAGATCCCTAAGATTGGTTTTGGAACCTGGCAAATTCCGGATGGAGAGTTGGCGGTTCAGTCAGTTTCTTATGCCTTGGAAGCTGGTTATCGTCATATTGATACGGCACAGATTTATGGCAATGAAGCCAGTGTCGGTCGTGCCTTGGCTGACAGTAATTTGGATCGCCAAGAAATCTTTGTAACCACTAAGGTTTGGAATGATAAGAATGGTGTGGAAGACACACGCCAGTCAATCCTAGAATCAATGGACAAACTCGGTGTAGATTATTTAGACCTCGTTTTGATCCACTGGCCAAATCCGGCAGCTAGTCGAGACAGCCTTCCTTGGCAGGAACGCAATGCCTTGGTTTGGAAAGGCTTGGAGTCTCTTTACCAGGAAGGGAAAATCAAGGCTATTGGTGTGTCGAATTTTATGGTACACCACTTGGAGGCTTTATTGGAGAGCGCAGAAGTAACGCCCCAGGTCAACCAGGTTATGCTGGCTCCGGGAACCCCGCAAAAAGAACTGGTTGCCTACTGCCAGGATAAGGGAATCCTGCTAGAAGCCTACAGCCCATTTGGAACAGGAACTTTATTTGAAAATGAAGAAGCTGCTCAGTTGGCGCGTGAAGCAGACTTAACCTTGGCCCAACTAGCCTTGGCTTGGTCCTTGGACAAGGGCTTCCTACCTCTTCCAAAATCAACCAGTCCCGAAAATATCCAGGCTAACTTAGCCATTGAAGGACTGGCGATTGCTCCCCAAGCTATCGAGGTTTTGGATCAACTCCAAGGAGTTAAGGGACAGTTGGATCCAGATAAAGCAGATTTTTAAGCACAGAGGTGAGTCTGGGTGCTTAACAAGGTCAGATTAGTATTAATACTCAAAGAAAATCGAAAATAGTCTAGGAAACGAGCCGCAGACAGTACTAGACGTACGGCAAGGCGAGTTGACAACGAATAGTTTTGATTTTCAAAGAGTATAAAAGGAGTAAGACAAGAACTAAGGGTAGTTCTGTCCCACTCCTTTTTTACCTTAGAGTAGATTGATAACTTTTTCAAAGTTATCCACAATCTGGCTTTCGGTTACGGCCATCAACAACTCCCCTTCTTTAAAGATGTAGTTGGGGGTGAGGTGGATGTTGAGCTCGCTATTGCGGTGTTCACGGAAGCCGATGATATTTAGTTGGAAGTGTTTGCGCAATTCCAGTTGGGCCAAGGATTTTCCAATCCAGCGTTTGGGAGGATAAAATTCAATGATGGAGACATCCCGATCTAATTGAATAATGTCGGTTGTTTCCCGGTGGAGGATGTGTTTGGCTAGGGAGACGCCGGTCTCCCGTTCGGGTGAGATGACACGGTCGGCCCCGATTTTTTCAAGGACTTGGCGGGTCGTTTTGCTTTTGACCTTGGCAATTACTTTTTCAACGCCCAGTGTTTTGCAGTGCATCACAGCCAAGACACTGGACTCCAAGTGCTGGCCGGTTGCTACAACAACTGTATCGCAGGTATCAATTCCGGCTGCTTGGAGGAGGTCGAAGTCGGTGAAGTCGCCAACAACTCCGTGAGTTAGCATAGGTTCAACGTGGTTAATGGCATCTTCATGGTCATCCACGGCGATAATATCACAATCAAATTTACTGAGGGTATTGACAATGCTGCGTCCAAAGACCCCTAGGCCTAGAACGCCAATAGTTGGTTTTGGCATGCTAATCCTTTCTAGCCAACTAAGAGATTGGCTTTGGCATATTTCAGAGTTGATTTTCGACTAGGTTTTCGATCGGCAAAGGAAATTAAGAGAGTTAGGGGGCCAATCCGGCCCATAAACATAAGGAGCATGATGATGGTTAAACAGGCCTGATTCAGGGTCGGAGTTAGATTGGCACTGACACCGACGGTGGAAAGGGCTGAGACAGCCTCCATCATGATATAGAGAAAACGGTGACTATCGCCGTCAAAGTAGGACAGGAGGGCGAGACTGGACATGAGGGAAACAAAGTAGACCATGAGAATGGTGAAGGACTTTTGGACCGTCTTTGGAGAGACTGTCCGTTTCCACAAGTTCACATGCGGTAGACCGAGAATCTCAGCCCTGGCATAGGCCAAGAGGACCAGGAAGGTGGTCACCTTAAGACCGCCAGCAGTTCCGCCTGGAGCGCCACCGATAAACATCTGGTGAGCTAGGAAAATAATGCTGGCTGGTCGCATTTGGGTGAAGTCCACTGTCGAAAAACCAGCGGTTCGTACGGTTACACTTTGGAAGAAGGCGACTAAAAAGCTGTCCCAGAAATTTAAGGTTCCCAAGGTAGCAGGGTTGTGGTATTCGCTAATCAGGGTGGAAATGGTCCCGAAGGCCAACAAGAAAGCGGAGGCCCCTAGAACAATTTTTGTATGGAAGCGGAGGCGTTTCAGCGGGTGTTTTTCCAGTAAATTGGTTTGCAGATCAAACCAGACAGAGAATCCTAAACCGCCGGTGATGATGAGAAAGGAGATGGTCAGAATGACCAGCGGATCGGTCTGATATTGAATCAGGCTAGAGCGTCCCAAGTTATCGAAGCCTGCATTGCAAAATGCTGAGATAGCCAGAAAGACCGAAGTGAACAGACCTTCAGTCCAGCCTAGCAAGGGAACAAAGCGAAAACTTAAGAGGAGAGCACCAATTCCTTCCAAGAGGAAGGTGATGAGAAATACCGATTTTACAAAACTTTTTAAGGACCGAGGTTGGGTGTAACTCGTGCTTTCTTGAATGGCAGCTCGGTTGGAAAAGCTTAGCTTTTGTTGGAATTGTAAATAAAAAATACCAATAAAACTAATGAAACCGAGACCGCCAATCTGAATAAGTAGCATGGCGATGATTTGGCCCCAGATGCTGTAGGTTTCAGAAAGGGGTACTACCGATAGCCCGGTTACACAGACCATGGAAACGGCCATAAAGAGATGATCAAAATACGTCGCTAAAGATGTCGGAGTCTGGGAAATGGGCAGGCTCAAGGCAAGTGATCCAAGAAAACTCACCAGGGCAAAGCTCATAAAGATTCGCCGCGCTGGAGGTTGGCTGGTTAAAAAACGATACATAGACTCGATAATCCTTTTGAAATGATGTGTTTATTCTACCATATTTTTGTAATGCTGCAGCAAGGAAAGTGAGGGAAGGGGATGGTGTTTTTTGAAAAAGGTGGGGCTTTGGGGTATAAAATAATGGTGATTAGCCAAATGTCCCTAAAACACTGTATTTTCAATCATCTATAACTGTTGATTAAGTAGAAGGGGGCACAGAGGGGGCAAAAATATCATTTAATTTCTCGATTAGGTCATCACTCATACTTTTTGTAACATGGCTATAAATTTCTATAGTTACTTTTGAATCACTATGTCCGACCCTGTCCATGATGAGTGGGATAGGAGTGCCAAGTTCTACTAAAAGAGAGATATGAGAGTGTCTAAAGAAGTGGCTGGTGATTCGTTTGTTTAATCCAGCTCTCTTACTGCTTCGTGATAAAAAATCATTAAAAAGATCCAATTTTATCGGATCGGGATTTCCGAAAATGAATTGACTGGAGATTCCGCGTACTACATTTTCTTTTATCCCAAATTATTCATACCTCAAACAACTCCGTGTAAATAGCTAAAAAATCATCAGAAATTGCCAAAAAACAATG
>NZ_JAOBSU010000078.1:0-8157 GCF_025447695.1 Streptococcus danieliae
GATGGCCAAACTCCTTGGTACACAAGGGGTTAGCTATCCTTTGTCTTTTTTAAACTGATAAACTCGGGATTTTACCACAAATCGTCTCATTATTGTGAATCGATCTCAAAACCCCTGGTCTTTTGTTACAACTGTAGCAAAACAGGACCGAATCCTGGATAATCCCAGACTCGACCCTTTCAACAACTACTTATTCAACTTTTACGGATCCATTCCCAATTTTTATTTCATCGGAAAATACCAATCAAGAAGGACTAAAATAATCACCAGTAAAAAAACAAGATTCAAAACCACTTGAACATAATTACCACTAGAAAAATGTTTAAAACAGATAAAAATAAAGGGATTGAATAGATGACTAGATAGGCATAAAAAATATGTTGGAAAATTTTTTTCAGATTCATAAAAGCAACTGCCTTCTAAATGAGATAGCAAACTTCAATAACTAACTATATTATAGGCTAAAATTCAAAAAAAGACCAACCGCAGTCAGTCTCCTTGTGCTTAATAATCGAGAGCGTCCGCCCCTCCTGGAGCATTACCAACATAGTAACCTGTCTTTGCATTAATACTAAAGAGATAGGTACCATCTGGCTTGAAGAGGTTGAAATAACCATTTCCATTAATGATATTTACACGCTCAATAATATATTGGTCACCCACAATGTAACCATTCCGGCGGGCATCCTCCAAAATGCGCTCGAGCACACCTGGTGTAAAGAACCAAGCTGGATTTTCACTGTCCACTAGCTTAGCTGGATCATACGGAACTCGACTCAATTCCCGTTGAATCTTGATTCCCCAATCAATGTAACCACCACCAGCAGGAACCACTGGACTAGCCACTTCCGGTGTCACCACCATCGCTGGATAGGCCTGACCACCAGGTGAAATGGTTGTTGTTGCAGGAATCGGATTGACGGCTACTGCAGGCGCTGGATTGGCTGGGGCTGGTGTCTGAGCTGGAGCCGGAACTGCAGCTGGAGTTTCTGGAGCTGGCGCAGCAGCTTCAGCTGGTGCAGCCTGTGCAGGATTTGTCGCTGTCTGTGGTGCAGGCGCTGGCACTGCTTCTTGCCGTCCCATCTCCAAGGCTTGCTTGATCAACTCATTCAACTTGTCATTGCCACTATCAATGTCGCCGAAGAGCGCGGTCGCTTTAGGTTTAGCGTCCGCCTTAATCTCCCCATCAACAAGAACCGGCGTCTCAAATTGTGCATTCAAGTCCTGAACAGCCGAGATTTCCTTGGATAACTTATCATAAGTTTTCTTGGCTTTATCGTACTCCTTGGTTCCTTTTAATTTATTCAGAGCTTCTTGCAATTTTGGCAGATCCCCAAAAGCATCATTTTTCAAAGCCGTTTTTTCGGCAGATGTGTAAAAACCATCAACCAGATTATTAAAGGTTTTCAAATTCTCCTCAACCGTTTTCGCATCCTGACTGGAGCTAGCCTTAGAACTCGATTTGCTGGTTGATGAAGAAGAAGCTACCTTCTGCGAATTTTGCTGAGACTGTTGCAAAAGCGCATAGCTGGTTCCACCTAGAACCAGAATCGCCAAGGCTGCCGCAGACGAATAAATAAAAGACTTGCTCTTATAAAATGGAACTCTCAAATCCTTCCGTGATACTTCAGTTAGCTCCTCTTGACTAGCCGTTGCTAGAGCAGCCCCAAGAGCTGTCTCTTTCGCAGCCTCAGTAGCGAGAGCATCTGAGCCCTCCTCTTCCGGCTCAGCCACAACCTCTTCCGTAGCTGAAAGCATTGGCACCGTATCAAAAACAGCTGTCTCTTCGAGATCAGCAACCGGTTCTGCCTTTGGTATTTCCACTTGACTGTTAAAAGTTGGCGTCACCTTCACCAAGGACTCAGATGCTAGGTTCTCCTGAATCAGCTTGCTAGCTTCTGCCAAATCAATGGTCTGGGTGTCAAACTTAGCTTCCTGAATTTTGTCCTTGTGCTGTTTAATGTATTTATCCAAGGCATTGTCACTTGGGACAATCCCTGCTTGAGTTTCTGCATTTTTTCGTGCTGCTTCCGCAACGGTCAATTCCTGTGCTTGCTCTAAATCCAGAACGCTCTCCTGTTCTGAATTTGTCGGAATCCCATCCTTATTCGACATAGCTACCTCCTTTAATTGCCACGATTATCCGAACGTCTCACACGTTCTCCGAAATATTGGTAATAATCAACCCTTAGGGTTCCATTATACAATTTTCTCTTCTTATCTGCTAGGCTTCCATATTTGGCTTCAAATTGCTCATCACTGGTTAAGATAAACTTACTCCAGGTTTTCAGAGGGGCAAAGGTCTCCCCCATTTCTTGGTACAAACGGGTCACGCCTTCATCATCCAAAAGGCGCTCCCCGTAAGGAGGATTGGAAATCACCACCCCATTGATCAACTCTGTCCGAAAGTCTTGTAAACGCATTTGTTTAAAAGCAATATAAGTAGCCACACCAGCCCGTTCTGCATTGGCCCGTGCTAGCTCCACCATTCTCCCGTCAATGTCCGACGCCATAATTCTTAGGTCTAGGTCAGCCTTCTTGGCTGCCACAGCCGCTTCTTTTAAATTTTTCCAAAGTCTCTGATCCAACCAAGGCCAAGCTTCAAAAGCAAAGGAGCGACGCAGACCAGGAGCAATGTTTAAGGCCTTCAAGGCTGCTTCAATGACAATCGTCCCAGATCCACAGGTCGGATCCAGCAGTGGCTTATCTGGAAACCAGTTGGACAGGTTGACCAAGGCTGCCGCCATATTCTCTTTCAGAGGGGCGCCTCCCTTATCAGTCCGGTAGCCCCGCTTAAACAGACTATCCCCACTGGTATCCAACAGAATAGTCGCCCGATCTTTCAGGATTGAGACCTCAATCGAAAAAACAGGTCCTGATTCCGGCAAGGGCACTCCGTCAGGACGGGCATAAACCTTTTGCATCTTCCGTACAATCGCCTTTTTAGTAATGGCTTGAACACTCGGTTCGTTATGCAGCTTTGAGCGCACACAACGAGCTTTGGAGACAGGGAAGGCTACCCCCAAGGGAAGATAATCCTGCCAGTCGATCGCAAACACTCCCTGATACAGCTCTTCAAAAGTCTTAGCAGGAAATTCCCCCAAAACCAGTTTAATCCGGTCCGCTGTTCGTAGCCACAAATTGGCCTTCATAAAGTCTTCCTGCCCACCCTTAAAACGAACCTTGCCATTTTCAACTTGACAGTCAACTTCCATTGCGCGGAGTTCCCGTCCTACCAAGGCTTCTAGCCCTGCAGCAGCTGTCGCTACTATTTGAAATTCATTTTTCACATTACTTCCTCTATATAAAAAGCTAGCATACGCTAGCTACCTATGTGTAATTTTCTATAAGCCATGTTCTGTTCCGGAAATAACTAGGTCTTATTTCCTTCGATAATCATCTGTCTACCGATCCAAGACCGGTCAGGATACTCCGTTCGATTTCCAGGCATCCCATGCCCCGACCAAAATTTGGGTTGCTAGCTTGAGGGGTTTACCGCGTTCCACTTTTTCTGTTTCCAGAAAAACTCCGTCACTGTGGCACTTTCAGATCTATTCAAACCTATCCGTAGACTTAGCTTTTTCGATCGCCGTAACGATTTCTCGTCCCTAGGCTTATGTCTTCACCTAGCACAAACACTACCAGCATCACAGCTGGTGCTAGCATGGACTTTCCTCATACCTGACAGGCAAGTATGCGATTATCCGAAAACTACACGTCCCTTACTCTTACAAACCTTTTTCAGCAATTTGTTTGCCAAATACTTCCTTCTCCAAGCGATTCAAGCGACGTAAAATATCATAATTGGAAACAGAAGTCGCTTGTTCCTTGGGTAGGGAGCCTTGACTATAAGTTGTTGGTGCAGCTGGTTTGGCAGCACTATTTTTGAGACGCTGATTCTCTTGCTGTAGTTCCTTCACCAAAGCTGCATAGGTTTCATAGTCTTTGATAATATCATCTAAAAACTCGTCAACTTCTTCTTTGTTATAGCCTCTTACGGTTGTTTTAAAATCTTTGTCAAAAATATCTTTCGAGCTATACTTAATACTGGCCATCTCTCTCTCCGTTCTGATTTATAAGTCTAATTATATAAAATCTTGGCATATTTTAGCAAGGGCTAGCCGTTATCTTTTGAAAAATTTTCCGCCTCCTGGTTTAATTCGTAAAAGTCCAGCATTTGTAAGGGGATTCCTTTTTCCTGAACGGCTTCTTTAAGGTATTTTAGATTCGTTGGATTCTCCTCATCGTACAAAAACAGGACCTCTTGCGCATGTCTGAGCAGTAAGTCTTGGTAGGCTTTGAGCTGGCCGGGATTTTCATAACTTTCATAAGCCGCAGCTACATAATCAAGTCTTTTAAAACGGGCTAAGACTTCTTGATTGGCTTCATTCCAATTTTTTCCTTGATCTTGAAAACAAAAAACACAGGCCATCTGAAACTCGAAACCTTCAGCCCGAAGTTCTTCTAAGACATCCAAGGACCAGGCATCAAATCCCAATTGTCCGCGAAAAACAATGTAATCAATTCCTTCTTCTAAATAGCGACGATAGGTGCGTTTTAAGAGACTTTTGAGGATTGGAAGCCGGGGGTCTTTGGGAGCAAAAATTCCTAAATCAAAACTGGTATAACCTGCTGCAAGTAATGTCGGCATTTTTTAGCTAGTCCTCTTTCTAAAGTATGGTATAATTGTTGGGTGTAATGTTTTAAAGGAGACTTATGGTACAGTACCCATCGAAACTCGGTGGACGTCGCCAGACTGGACGCGCTTCGATTCAATCGGAATCGAATTTTGCCAATCGGGGAATGTCCTTCGAAAAAATGCTGAATGAGACCAATTCTTATTATCTCACAAAAAGGCGAGCAGTTATCCATAAAAAACCGACACCGGTTCAGATTGTGCGGGTCGATTACCCTCAAAGGAGTCGAGCCAAGATTGTTGAAGCCTATTTTCGACAGGCCTCAACTACCGACTATTCCGGTGTTTACAAAGGATATTACCTGGATTTCGAAGCCAAGGAAACGAGACAGAAAACAGGCATGCCCCTTAAAAATTTCCATGCTCACCAAATTGATCACATGCGGCATGTACTTGAACAGGATGGAATCTGTTTCACTCTCTTACACTTTTCAACATTACAGGAAACTTTTTTGCTACCAGCAGAAGCCCTCATTCAAAGTTTCCAAGAAGATTGGAAATCCCTCCCTATAGAGTTTATTCGGGAAAAAGGCTACTCCATTTCGCTGGGAGCCTTTCCTAGTGTGCCCTATTTGGAAATTATTGAAGAACATTTAATAGGTGGTAATTCTAAATGAAGAATTTTTCATGGCCGAGACTCGGTAAATTTATTGCCCTCGGAATGTTATCGCTCTTTCTCACATTGGTTGTGCTAGGGGGACTTGTGTTCACCTATTTTGCGATTACATCGCCAACCCTTTCGGAAGAAGAGCTTATCGCAACAGCATCATCCAAAATCTATGACAATCAAAACAACTTGATTGCAGATCTCGGATCTGAGAAGCGTGAGAATGCGTCTCCAGAAGAAATTCCCGTCGAATTGGTCAATGCCATCGTTGCAATTGAAGACCACCGATTTTTTGATCACCGGGGTCTGGATTCTGTTCGTATTGCCGGGGCTGCCCTAAACAACCTGACTTCTAGCAGTCGTCAAGGTGGTTCTACGCTAACCCAGCAATTGATCAAACTGACCTATTTCTCAACCGCTACATCAGACCAAACCTTGAGCCGGAAAGCTCGCGAAGCCTGGTTAGCCATGCAATTGGAGCAACGTGCAACCAAACAGGAAATTTTGACCTACTACATCAACAAGGTCTATATGTCCAACGGTAACTATGGGATGAAAACTGCTGCCCAAAGCTATTATGGGAAAGAGCTGAAAGATCTCAGTCTTCCACAGCTCGCCCTCCTAGCCGGAATGCCACAAGCTCCCAACCAATACGACCCCTATTCCAATCCTGAAGCTGCGCTTGAGCGTCGCAATCTTGTTCTAGGCGAGATGAAAGAAATGAACTACATCACCGCTGAACAATACGAACAAGCCATCAACACACAAATCACTGATGGACTCCAAAGTCTCCGCCGGACCGAAAGCTACCCAGCCTATCTCGACAACTACCTCAAACAAGTTATCGAGCAAGTTGAACAGGAAACAGGAAATAACCTCCTCACAACGGGTATGGAAGTTTATACAAACGTTGATATTGAAGCTCAACAGCAACTGTGGAATATCTACAACACCTATGACTATGTTGCCTATCCTGACGATGAAATGCAAGTCGCTTCAACTATTGTCGATGTTAGTAACGGTCGAGTTGTAGCTCAACTAGGTGGACGGAACCAATCCAACAATGTCTCCTTTGGGACCAACCAAGCGGTTGAAACTAACCGCGACTTTGGATCTTCCATGAAGCCAATCACAGACTATGCTCCCGCTATTGAAAATGGAATCTACGATTCCACGGGGGCCTACGTTTACGATACCCCTTATGATTATCCAGGATCTAACACTCCGATTTATGACTATGACCGTCGTTTCTTAGGAACCATTACCCTTCAGTATGCGATTCAAGATTCACGGAACGTTCCAGCCGTTCGAGCTTTAGAAGCCGTTGGTCTGGATGAATCTCTTAAATTCTTGAATGGATTAGGAATTAATTATCCTGAGATGCTCTATGCCAATGCCATCTCAAGTAATACAACCATCTCCGATCGCCAATACGGAGCAAGTTCTGAAAAAATGGCAGCTGCCTACGCAGCCTTCGCTAACGGAGGAACTTACTACAGACCGCAATATGTCAATCGCGTTGTATACCAAGACGGTACTTCCCAAGATCTAACGGATAAGGGAAATCGAGCCATGTCTGAACAAACAGCCTACATGATCACCGACATGTTGAAAACCGTTCTAACCCACAACACTGGTAGAAATGCTGCGATTGCCGGACTCTTCCAAGCTGGTAAAACCGGTACTTCCAACTATGGTGACGATGAGGTTGCTAAACTAACTCGTTCAACTGCCGGATCCTACATCGCTACTCCAGACGAGCTCTTTGTTGGTTACTCGCCACAATATGCGATGGCCGTGTGGACTGGTTACAATAATCGCTTCACGCCAATTCTCGATGATGGAATCAATGTCGCAACTAGCGTTTACCGCAACATGATGACCTACCTCCATCCAAATGGAAACGACGACTTCCCAATGCCAAGCGGACTCTACCGCAGTGGTAGCTACGTCTTCAAAAACGGAGCCAACACTTCTAACGCAGCCCGTGGCGTACGCCAGGTTCCAAGCTATAATCGTGTTGATGATGACGAAGAGGATTACATCGTGCCAAGTCCAAGCTCGACTTCTAGCTCAAATTCTGTAACCTCATCATCCTCAGATGAAACAACACCAACGTCATCCAACATGCTTGACAATGTCTTCCCAAATCCAAATACCCTACCTTCTTCGAATGTAGAAAATGACATGCCTAACAGTAATCGCAACCAAACTGGATCGGAATAATCGAGTAGGGACTAATCACTAGTCCCTCTCACACCACCGTGCGTGCCGTTCGGCACACGGCGGTTCAATTAACTTTTAACGCATGTCGTTCGAGATAATAATCTAGACAAGAAACCAGTCCTCGTTTTACTAGGGCTGGTTTTGATATAGCTCGTTTTAAAACTGACTTTTGAGCCACTAGTTGATAGTGGTCACCCCAGCCAGATACCTTATCCGCTATCCATTTCGGAACTCCTAGTTTTCTACCATTTGTCAACCATTTTTCTAAAAATTAGCCAATTTATTTGGCAGAGTGGTGCCTACTGAGCCTAGTTGGCAAGCGAAGAGAAGGGGATTTTGTGTCAAGGACTTGAGCGTCAGCGTGCCTTTACACGGAATCCCTCTTCTCTTATAATGGCTTAGCTCACAGGCAACTTTCGATAGTTTTATATCTAAGCTGAGACCAAATACCTAAAAAAGAGTACACTGAAACAGCACCTTGACTTTCAATTTTTTTCGCAAGGTGCTACAATTATATTGCACAATCCTTCTTTATCGATTTTTTGCAATATTATAGTCGTAAAGTTTATTGTGCGTTATGAGGTAATGAATCGTTCGAATGAGACGATGCATAGAGGCAATCACATGT
>NZ_JAOBSU010000079.1:0-8149 GCF_025447695.1 Streptococcus danieliae
TTGACGGAAAAGCTTATTAGCCTAGCTAAGCAGTCTTACTGTGCTGTTAAGAAAGACTCTCCTATGCTTGAACAAGCCCGTTACTACGCTCAAGAATTACAACGATTATCGGACTGTCGGCAAGCTGCTCTGGATGAGATGAAGAGTCTAGCTGAGTTCTTACCAGAATACGACATCTTATTGTCTATTCCAGGAATTGCAGAAACTACTGCCACCAGTATTATCGGGGAACTCGGGGATATTCGTCGATTTAAAACAGCGAATCAGCTAAATGCTTTTATCGGTATTGATTTAAGACACTATGAATCTGGAGACTATCTAGCCAAGGAACACATTACGAAGCGTGGGAATCCTTATGCACGGAAAATTCTATTTAGGTGTATTTACAACATCATTTCGACTAGTCGTACCAACCCCTGCCATATTGCGGACTTTTATAAGAAACGAAAAAAGCAATCACAAGCGACTTCAACCAAGCCACATGTGATTGCCTCTATGCATCGTCTCATTCGAACGATCCCTTACCTCATAACGCACAATAAACTTTACGACTATAATATTACAAAAAATCAATAAAGAAGGATTGTGCAATATAATTGTAGCACCTTGCGAAAAAAATTGAAAGTCAAGATGCTGTTTCAGTGTACTCTTTTTTAGGTATTTGGTCTCAGCTTAGATATAAAACCATCGAAAGTTGCCTGTGAGCTAAGCCATTATAAGAGAAGAGGGATTCCGTGTAAAGGCACGCTGACGCTCAAGGCCTTGACACAAAATCCCCTTCTCTTCGCTTGCCAACTAGGCTCAGCAGGCACCACTCTGCCAAATAAATTGGCTAATTTTTAGAAAAATGGTTGACAAATGGTAGAAAATCAAAAGCTAGACGCTCACTTCCATCCTCCACCCAGATCAGACCGCATTCCACAAACCCATACTTTTCTAAAGCTCCCCGCATGGCTCGATTATCCCGATGAGTGTCAATCCGCAAATAAGAATAAAGCTCCCCACAAGCCGTAAAACAGGCACGAGCTACTCCCCTAGTCCGACCATCTGAAGCCAAACGATGGATCACCCCGTGCGACTCCTGACTCCGGAAAGCACCCTCAATCCGCTCATAGGTCGGATCCGGACCTGGCATCAAGGCAAAAACACCAACCAACCGATCTCCCTCGACACAAACATAAGATTGCCCCACTTCAATATCCGCTTCAATCAGCGCACGAGGCGGATAATCCTCACCCCACTGACTCGGATTCCCCTGGACCACCATAAACTGCCGTGCTTGCTGGTAAATCTCCATAATCGAGTCTAGATCACTCCACACAGCTTTACGAATCTTCATAACAGCTCCTCCTGATGCAGAAATTCTATATAGGTCAGTCCCCATTTCTCAACCTCATCCAAGACCCCCTGAAAACTCCTTCCTAATTCTGTCAGGCGGTACTCAACCCGAGGAGGTACCTCTGGATAGACTGTGCGATGGACCAACTTGTCCTTCTCCAATTGCCGCAAATGACGGGTCAGAATACTCTGGGTAATCCCTGGAATATTCCGTTGCAATTCATTAAAACGCTTGGTACCGGTACTCAACTGGTAGATAATCACCAAGGCCCATTTGCCCGTTAAAACCCGTTGCGTGGTTGCAAAGGGACAAATCCCATATTCGCTAACTTTTGTGGACATTTTTTTCTCCTTATTTTACGCCAATACTATCACTTTTGCTAGTAACCAACTAAAAAGATTCTACTTGTTTTCTTGTTAGTAAAAACTATAATTGGATTATAACAAAAAAGGAGATCACTAATGTCACAAAATCTAGAAATTTTTAACCGCTACAACCAAGGTCTGATCGAAGGAGACTTCCCAGCTGTTTTTGAAACCATGGCCGACGACATTATCTGGCACCAACCTGGCCAGCACTCCACATCAGGGACCATTATTGGAAAAGACAAATTAGGTGCCCACCTAGCCACATTTGACCAAAAAACAAACGGAACCTTTAAAGTCCTAACCAACTGGGTCTCTGATAACAACGACCTCGTCGCAGCTAACGTGACCTTTATCGGAACCCGCCCAGACGGAGTCGAACTCAACATGAACGGAATCGACCTCTTCCGCATGGAAAACGGTAAAATCCAGGAAGTCTGGCTCTTCTCAGCCGATCAAGCGCTTGAAGATGCCTTTTGGAACTAAATAGTCAAAAAACTTGCGATAAAAACCGCAAGTTTTTTGACTAGACTTCCTGCAAAACAGTGACAGAACCTGAGATTTATTGGAGTCATCACTTGAAAAAGACTGAGTTATAAAATGTTTCAGTGTGGTTATGCGATCTCTTCTGCTGAGAAATGGGATCTAATACATTAGTTCCGCAGGAAGTCTACTATAAAGTCATAGGACCCGATTCTCGATCTAAAATCTGAGTCACAGCTTGACCGCCCAGGTATGTTTGAGCCTGCTCTACAATAAATTGCAGGGCAGCTTCTAAAGCCTCTTCCCTACTTGGATCCAATAACTCAATCATGAGAAAGGCATTCTGACTATCTTGCCGAATCATAGTCCGCTCCCCATCTCGCCAATTAAGGCAGCGACAGACAGCTTCAGCCTCATCCTTATAACACAATTCTCCAGGTAGAGTAGGGCTGTTTTCATCGCTACCGATGAGATAAAAATCATCTCCACCCTCAGTCAAACCAAGCTCTAGGTTTCCCTGAAAACGATCCAAATCCTCTGCTCCACAAGGCAAGGCATAGCGTAGACTAGCCGCATTATAAATATCAACCAGCGGTAAAATAGTTCCCACTGGTTTGCCACTCTTAGCCCGTTTCAAAAGAGCTTCAATACTGGACCTGGCACCTTTTTTCGTCTTAAATTTTTGGAAGGCTTGGCGATAAACTTGAATGACCGGATTTTCCGCAAAGGGTTCCTCTTCCACAAACGACTTGGCCATCTCATTGCTCTCCACTAACAGCGCCTGAAGTTCTCTTGGCGACTCCTCTAGCTGCCGATAATTTTTAAGCAAAACAACCCCAAGCTTTGCATCGGGAAAGAGATCCCAAAAAGATGAATCAACGATAAAATTTGCCATAACTGGCTCCTTCCTAGCACCACAAGGGAAGAAAAAAACAGCATTTGAAAGTATCTTCTAAGACCTAACGATACTTTCAAATGCTGTCACCCGGTGGCGCTTCCATTAAATTTAATTTTTTATCATTCTACCACAACTTATGAGTTTTTGCTACTCTCGTAGAAATTCTTCCAAGGCAGGCAAAGCTATTTGATTAAAGTTCGCATCAATCCAGTGCCCTCCTCCCTCGACCGTCACTAGTTGAGAATTGGGAAAGACTTTTAAAGCTTCCAAACTATAGGAATAGGGAACCACATCATCGACAGTTCCATGAATCAGCATCACAGGCGCCGTCACTTTTTTCATTTCCTGCTGGATATCAACCGACATGGCATCCTTGAGATAGATGGAACCTAACTGGGCATTGCGGTGGGTAATCACATCCGGTAAATCTTTCGGTGACTTAACACCTAAACTAGCATAGGTTGCCTCCACATCATCAAAAAGGACAAAGGCCGGGAAAATAAGTGCTAGTTTGTTAATTCGATCAGCATGCTCTGCTGCATAGAGGGTTGCGACAACACCACCCTGGCTCGCCCCTATAAGCGTAACTTGGTCTCCTTGGACAAACTTTTCTTTTGACAACTGATTAACAACAGCTTCTAGATCTGCCTTTTCTGTCAAGACCGACATATTGAGCATATCGGTGCCGCCACTTTTAGAAGCTCGACTACCTCCATAAAAATCAAAACGGTAAACTAGATAACCCTGCCGTGCCAGCTCCTCAGCATAGTCTGCATAGTTTTCCAAGGTGTTGTTAAAACCATGAGCAATCACCAGGAGTGGCCGCTTTTCCTGCTTATAGTTGGCATCCGCCGTGATCACACCTGTCAAGTTCACCTGGTCCCGTTGAACCTGATAGTCTTCATGAACGATGCTACTAGATTCTTGCAAGGAAAGCTCTGTGTTTTGGGCTTGAACAACCGTTTCTGGGGTTGGACCCTCATAATTTTTACGCATAAAAAACCAAAAACAACTCAAGGCTAATAACAGAATACTAAAAATATAAATCCCTTTACGCATACTTCCTCCTACTTATCCGGTGCCTGACCATCATGGGGATTCCAAAGGCAAGGACCGAGCTGGAAGTCCCTAAAATAAGCCGTAAATGAAGACTCTTCTGGTGAGCAAGCATAGACACCAAACGAAATCTTACTGCTAGCTTGCTCGAGATGGCAAATTCGCATTTGGTGAAACTTCAATCCATCAGCAGAATTCTCAATACAAAAATCCTGACCCCGGCGACTCAGACGATAGTACATTTCCTTGGTCTCTACAGGAATTTGAACCGTTGCCCAATCTGAAAAGCCATTTCTCGTAACGACAGAGCCGAGGTGTTGAAATTGTTGGTTCTCATACTCAACGGAGGCCTTCAGCCAATTCTCAGAGTTCAAATAGACAACAATACCAGCCTGGTCAAAACGTTGCTGACTCTCCGCGAAATCTACTTTGACGATAAAGGAGAAATACTCCTCCGCTGACTCTCTCAAGAACATAGGTGCATTGTCATTTACAAAATGGTAATACGTTTTTTGCCACAAATCTGTATGAGGAGCAGTTGTCAAAGAAAGCACGTCTGAGCCAACTTCAAACTCCTGGGGAGGATTAATCCAAATAAACTGTGTCAAATCCATAGTTACTACTGCCTCCTAAGATTCAATCACTTTAATGACTTTGGCCGGATTACCAGCGAGAACAACATTATCCCCAAAAGATTTGGTGATAACAGCACCCGCCCCGGCAACAACATTATCGCCCAAGGTAACTCCTGGCAGAACGGTTACGCCGCCACCAGCCCAGAAATTGTCACCAATGGTAATCGGTGCTCCGTATTCCAAACCAGCATTGCGCTCTTCTGGATCCAGGGGATGGAGGGGAGTCAGAAATTGACAGTTCGGACCAATCATGGCATTTTTACCAATCCGAATGGGACAAACATCCAGCATGGTCAAATTCCAATTGGCATAAAAATTCTCACCAAGATGGATATTAACCCCGTAGTCACACACAAAACGTGGTTTCACAGATAGCTGCTCACCTGTTGAGCCAAACCACTCTTTTAAAATCTCTGCGCCAAGATGGCGGTCTTCTTGTTCATTAAAGGCTTTTTGATAGGCCCTGGAAGAGGTGACTAAGGCCCTTAACTCAGGGTCCGCTGGATTGTAGTACTGTCCCGCTATCATTTTTTCAAATTCAGACATCTGATAATCTCTCCTCAAAATACACTACCACCATTATAGCAAAACCTCACTCCTTTAGTGTAAGAATTGAATGTCAAGGAGGGCTTAGGGTATAATGGTTGCTACAAGGTCGCATCCAACAAAAAATACTAGTCGAAAAGGAGCTTTATCATGTCGATTCGTCAAGCAGAAACCAAAGATATCCCAGCCATCCTCAGCCTGCTAGGAGAAATCCTCGCCGTCCACCACCAGGAACGTCCGGATATCTTTAAAGCTAGCGGCAGTAAATATACAAGTCAGGAACTAGACCAAATAATCACAAGGGCTGAACAAATGGTCTTTGTCTATGAAGAAGAGGGGCAGATTCTGGGTCATCTCTTCTGCCAAATCCAGGAGCCCCATGGCAATGTACTCCAACCCATCAAAACTCTCTTCATTGATGACCTCTGTGTGGCTAGCACTGCCCGTGGACGTGGAGTCGGCCAACAATTATTCGCTTTCGCCAAACAATATGCGCGTGACCAGGACTGCTACAATCTGACACTAGATGTCTGGACTGACAACGCTGCAGCTGTCCGCTTCTACCAACGCTTAGGACTACAATCACAAAAAATCCGAATGGAGGAAATCTTATGACAGACACGCGCACCATCTACAATTTCACAGTACTAAGGCAAAATCAAGACCTACTTTCCCTGGACCACTTTAAAGGGCAGGTCCTCCTCATTGTCAATACAGCAACCGGTTGCGGGCTAGCCTCTCAGTACCGAGAATTGCAGGCCCTCTACGACCGCTATCAGGATCAGGGCTTTACCATTTTGGATTTTCCCTGCAATCAATTTTTAGGCCAGGCCCCTGGAAGTGACGAGGACATCAACCGCTTTTGTGAACTTAACTACCAAACCACCTTCCCTCGGTTTGCCAAAATTAAGGTCAACGGGAAAGAAGCTGATCCCCTATTTATTTGGCTCAAAGACCAAAAATCCGGACCCTTAGGCAAACGGATTGAATGGAATTTTGCTAAATTTCTCATCGATCGCCAAGGTCAAGTGGTCACACGTTTCGCCTCCAAAACGTCCCCCCTAGCTATAGAGGAAACCCTCCAACAACTCCTATAAAGAAGGTAAAAGTCCTTAGTTGTAAACTTGACTAAGGACTTTTGCTTTTCCCCAAAGGCCAATGGCCTAGAGATTATTTCAGTTTCTGCAGGTTCCGTTTCGCTCCCTTAGCCAAAGCCCCCACCACTGGATGAGGAAGATAAAGCTCATCTAAATAGGCTATATCTTCTTGATTCAATTCCAGTCCAAAGGCTCCTACTAAATCATCCAGATAAGCATCTTTGGTAATACCTAAGACTGGGCTATGCATCCCCTTTTGCCACAGCCAAGCTAGAGCTACTTGACTCCGGCTACGATTATACTTAGCCGCCAAATCTGCCACACGCGCCACAATTTTCCGATCCTCTGCTTCGGTACCATCGTACTTAGCACGGGCACTTTGATCCGCCTGACTGCGCGCCGTGTCTGCTGACCAATCCCGCACAATCCGCCCTGCCGCTAATGGGCTGTAAGGGACCAAGGCCACTCCTGTCTCCTGACAAAAAGGAATCATCTCTCTTTCCTCCTCCCGATAAAGAAGATTGTAATGATTTTGCATTACGGAAAAAGGAGTCCAGCCCCTCTTGTCTGCCACATATTGGGCCTGCTGGAATTGCCAAGTGTACATACTAGATGCCCCTAAATAAAGCACTTTTCCAGCACGAACCAAGTCATGAAGAGCCTCCATAGTCTCTTCAATCGGTGTGTCATAATCCCAACGGTGAATATAGAGTAAATCAATATAGTCGGTTCCCAAACGCTTAAGACTTTGCTCCACCTGATGGAAAATAGCCTTTCGTGAAAGCCCTCTGGTATTAGGACTATCGCTTTGGCCATCTCCATAGAAAACTTTGGAAGCAATCACCACTTCTTCTCTTTTTGTAAAATCCTTCAAAGCTCGTCCGAGAATTTCCTCACTCGAACCATAACTATAGAAATTGGCAGTATCAAAGAAGTTGATCCCCAGATCCAAGGCCTTCTGGATAATTGGGCGACTGGCGCTCTCATCCAGAACCCACTTGGAGTGAAAACCACGCGCTGGATCGCCAAAACTCATACAGCCCAAACAAAGCTTGGAAACCTCCAAACCTGTATTCCCTAATCTTGTATATTCCATGACTAACCTGCTATATCCAGATATATAGCCTTCCTTTCTAAGTTTTATAGACACTTCGCTAACCATTTTATCATAAGCAGTGATGATACGGCTTGTAAACTCGTAAACGATGTCACCTTGGAGATTGGTCTCCCTTCTGATTATCAGGTTGTCACGTGATTTTCTTTTCAAAACTGGAGCTTCTGAAGCGATAAATTTTAGGGCACTTCTAAAAACTCAATCCCTAAAAATCCAAACGTTGATTTATCAAGATTTCAATCAAAAATTTTAAAATGAAGTTAGCCACCCATCATATCTGCTAGATAAGGGCTAGAACTCATTCTGATGAGTTGTCTGATTTCATTTGATAATAGGTTTGGAGCTGTTAGGCTAATTGGCCAAGGCTAATGATAGCCTTGGTTTAGCCCTCAAAACAGCTTCAAAAGTCCCTATTGTCAAATGAAATCCTTTTGTAAGGTATAAGAAAACACCTCCGTGCTATACTTGTTGTTCACCACAAACAAAAGGAAGGGCACAGAGATGCAAAACAATTATACAACAAAAGGAAAACATTTGACAATTCATGATCGTCGCTACATTGAACGATGGAACAAAGAAGGAAAATCCAATCGAGAAATTGCTCGCCTACTTGGAA
>NZ_JAOBSU010000007.1:0-26985 GCF_025447695.1 Streptococcus danieliae
ACTCCTGCTGTCCACTCTATCTAAAAATCCCTCCCCTCTAAGGAGGGGAGGAAGGAAGATTGTCTTTATTCTATATTGTCAGTTTTCAGGGATTCCGTAAGCATTTGGAATTTTGAGAAGTTAAAAAATTTATAGAGTGACTAGAGAACGCTGTAATGGCGTTCTTTTTTTGGTTTTTCAAGGAGATTTTTACTATGAGAAGCATAAATGTTGGAATTTGTCAAAATTCTATGAAACAGCGATTGATCCAAGAATTTACAGAATCGACAGGTTTGTCTAAAAAAGAGGCTGAAAAAGCTTGGGATGAGCTGGTCTCATTTGGATTGATTGTATCAATGGGTCAAGGACAAATCGGACTTAGAAAGGTTTGAAGATGAACAGAATTTCTGCTAGTGAAGTTGCAACTCATGGCCGTTTCTATCGTCTACCGAAGGCGTTATTTGAAGTTGATTATTACAAGCCGATGAAACTAGAGGCTAAAGTATTTTACAGCTTTTTGTCAGATCGATTTGAATTATCTTTACAGAACAATTGGGTAGATGATGAAGGAAATATTTACTTTATTTTTACAATTGAGGAATTAGTGGAATTAAGTGGATATGGACGAGATAAAGTTATGGCTCTTAAAAAAGAGTTGCGAGAGTATGGCCTCTTAGAAGAAGAACGCCAGGGTTTGAATAAGCCAAACAAACTCTATCTTGGAATGGTTGACCCTACAAAACAATTAGAGAAAGATGCTCAAAACCCTTGTCCTGAGCGGAAGTCGGAATTTCCGACTTCCGGAGGTCGGAAAAATCGACTTCAAGAGGTCGGAAATTCCGACTCTAATGATACTGATATTAGTGATACTGAGAATAAAGAGATATGTAGTTCTAGAAAGACGATCTCTGATTCTGACGAATCAGGTTCGTCTCCTGGAGCTGAGATGAAATCTACCTCTTACGTTAGGTATGAGTTCTATTCGATTTTAAATTTGATAGAGCAGGAATATTTTAATCATCAGCCTTGGCACTCTGCTTATCATCTGACACATAGGCAGAAAATGAAACTTGGGGAATTTTTGGAGACAGGTTACATTTCCAGTGACGAAATGATTGGCCTTATTAAAATGATTCCTGCCACAGATTCTCCTTATGCTTATCTAGTGAAATCAATCGAAAATCTGATTGAGGAGCATCGTTTGGAACAGAAACTACAAGCTCACCGTATGGCAGAAGCTCATTATGGTACTTAAATTGACCTGGGTAAGTCATTAAACTGCCGAGATCCTTGACAATTGAATAGCCAACCACTGTCCTGATACAGCGTACCTAAGCATAAAAGAAAAATGGGGGCGGTGAGAACTAGAAAATATATCTAGAGCTGGGTACAGTAACGTTAAGCCACAGGCCATTACTGGTTTGTAGGGTGAAGGAGTTTGCGGTTACTAGACTATAAACCGTGCGTAGAAAATACCGTGAAGAGCTTGCTCTTCCAGCACAGCGTGAGGTTCGCTTTGCATTTTTTGAAGGAGATGTTCATGAATGCTAAAAATACAGAAATTGTAAGAATGAGAGATCTGAGGCAACTCGGACTTGAGGGAGGGGCTATTGCTACCCTTGAAAACTCTAGTCAGGTCTCTTTAAGAAAAGATGTTGCCATTGAAAATATTAAGGGTTATGTCCAGGGTGAAATTCGTGATTTGAAGTTGAGGATAGACTATAAGGATCTCTATCCTCGGATTCAAACCATCACCCGTCATAACGTTCTTGTCGCAAAAAGAAATCATGGCCAGCTAATATTGACTGGCAAAGGTTTTACCAGAAAGGAAAAAGGAAATGAATAAAACTGCTTTAGCCGTTGCTGCGGCTACAATTTTAACCCTACCAACTTCAGTTGCATTGGCAGAAGTAACAGAAGAGGTTACACCGACTACTCCAACAGAAGTTGTAGATCCATCTGCACCTGTTACACAAGAAGTGCCAGGAGAAGTAATTCTTCCAACTGAACCGGAGGTCAAGCCAGAACCTGAAACTCCAGTAACACCAGTTGTGCCAGTCTCGCCAGATACACCTGTAGAGATTGAGCAACCACAACAGCCATCTGAGAATACGGACAGTAACAATTCTTCAAACGAACAGACAGAGAATCCAGGTGCATCAGAAAATTCAACAGGGATTGATACAAACCAAATTCCTGAAACTAGTGGAGAAACTATGTCACGTCCGACTCAATCAAATCAATCGTCAAGTTCAAATGGGGTGATAAACTCTGTAACTATTACGCCTAATACATCTACTGAATTTGAACAACAAGTGGATGCTTCAGAACCTAAGACAACAAATCGCTACCTTTCAACTGAATCTAAGTATTCATCGTCTGTAAAGGTTCGGGAAAAAGAGACGGCAGATAAATCTAATTCTGATCAGCAGAGAGAAGAGTTACCTTCAACAGGGACAGCTTCGTCAGTCATGGGTCTCATTGGTACAGCTTTAGCACCTATCAGTTCAATCTTGTTAAAGAAAAAGAAATAGTTCGATAAGCTAGGTTATTTCGGCCTAGCTTGTTGAAATCAGTATCTAAGAAAAGCTTGAACTAGTTTTGTGTTTCTTCCTAGTCGTCCTATATAGATACTGCTTTGAGCAAGCTAGAGCTAATAAATTGTTGATTGAAATAAGTGTCAAAAATTTGTTTTCTCAGTTTTTTACGCATTTTCTTCTATCCTAAAAATACAATCTTGGATACTGAGTAGCTGATTTTTGATGCTTATTTGAGTCAATTAGTACGAATAGAGGAGTAGAGGAGAGATTTTATGAAATGGATTTTAATAAGCTCTATCTTAGTTTTTCTTAGTTTGAATATAGGATTTGCTTATTGTTGTTGTCTTGTTTCTGGGAGAATTTCTCGCTTAGAGGAAGAGAAACAGATTGAATAGAAAGTAACGTAGGTGATGGTTTAATGGTTTTAATTTTAGTATTTACTTTTGGACTAATTGCTTTTTCTTTCTTGATGGCTTTAGTTATTTCGTTGTTACGAATCAATGCAGATTTGGAGGATTAAAGATGGTGAGTGTGAGAGCACCAGCGTGTAGAAGTTGTTTTGATACTATTTAAGGCAATCTGGAAGGAGAGATTATGAATTATAAATTAATGGCAGGTTTAGCAGTCGCAACGGCATCTGTTACGGCAACGGGTGTTGTGCAGGCTGAGGAGGCTGTTCCAGCATCTACAAAAACAGGAGTAGTTAATGTTGAAACGCCTGCTCAAGCTGAGATAACACAAGCACAAGTCGATGATGCTAAAGCTGGTTTTGATCAGGCAAATCAAGCTGTAGTTGCACAAGAGGCACTTGTTAATGAAATGCAAAGTACTAAGGATCAAGCGCAGTTAGCGGTCGTTGAAGCAAGTTTAGCAGTTACAGAATCACAAAAGCTTGCGGATCAAGCCAATCCTGAAACGATTGCACAAGCTCAGGAGGCTGTCACAAATGCGAGGCAGGATGTAGTCAGTGCAGAAGAAGTAGTTGTGAAAGAACAAGAAAAAGCAGAATCTGCTCGTCAAGCTGTTCTTTCTCAAGAAGATTTAGTTAAGAATCATCATTCCAAAGTGATGGATGCCGAAAAAGAAGCCTACCAAGCCCAAGAGGTTGTTGAGTCAGCCAAGCAAGCTATTGATAAACCTTCAACACAAGTAGAGCTGATGAAGTCACAAGAAGAAGTGGCTAATAAGACAGCTAAGGTTATTGAGGCTAAAACAGCTTTAGATCAAGCCCAGAAGGCGGATGCTTTGTTGGAAGAAAAGAGTGCACAAGCACAAGAAAACTTCTCACAAAGAGCTTCGGAAGTGCAACAAGCAGAATTTTTACTTAATAAAATTCTGGTGGGAATGGCGAAAGAAGCTGTTTCAACAAGCTTTGAGGATCACGCCTACTATAACCAACGAGATGCTATTTGGGCTGCTTACTATGGAAACGGTAGCTTTGCAGCAACTGGATGTGTTCCAGCAGTTCTAGCTATGGTCTTTACAGAGTTAGATCGTCGAGGGATTACTCCCAAACAGGTTGCGGACTATCTGTATAACAATACGGAATACTTTAATAAGAGTTTTTCAGGAACAAGTGCTCATGGAATTGTTTCTGCATCAGAGCACTTTGGTTTTGTTCCAACTCAGCTAGCTAGCCAATCAGCAATTGTAGAAGCGCTTCAAGCAGGGCATCATGTTGTTGGAGCTGTTCAAAACAATAAATTCTCTCCTTGGGGAGGCGGATATAGCCATGAAGTTGTCATGAAAGGCTATTCTAACGGGAAAACCTACATTTACGATCCTTATAATCGATCCAATATTGGCTGGTATCCTGTTGCTAGTTTATGGGCAGAACAAAGTCAAGATCGAGATGATCGAGCATTGGGAGCACCATTCTTCAAAATTACAACTCAGAAGATGGCGGATTTGGAAGCTCAAAAAATTCAAGCTACAAAAGCTGTTCAATCTGCTAATCGTCAGCTAACAGAAGCTAAGCAGGAAGTTGTTACTTACCTAGCAGGCTCAAAACGAGTACCTAGAGCAGAGGAAGACCTTCGTCAGGCGACTCTTGAGTTAAATATGGCTAAAGAGAATCTTGTTAAAACTCAGGAAGCTGTTCGTCTAGCAGGTCAAGAGTTAGACGAAAAAGATACTGAACTCCAAAAAGCCCAGTCTGATCTAGCTTTGAAAGAAGCAAGTTTGGAAGATGCAAAAGCAGACTTGATTGCTAGTCAAGCTAAGTTGGCAAATCTTCAATCTGTCTTAACAGAGGCTGAAAAATCAGTGGCTCAAGCGGAACAAGCATTGGTTCAAGCTAAGCAAGATCTCATTCAGAAAGAAGCGAACTTATCGGGACTAGAGCAGTCATCTGAAAACTTAGCTAAGGCTAAAGAAAAACTAAGTGCTATTAAGTTGGATTTGGAACAAAAGAATCAGGCTTTGGAACAAGCAAAAAGTGAATTAGAGCCTATGAAATCTGCAATGTTTGAAGCAGAAAGCAAGTATCAGGCTTTAATGACAGGCTATCGAGCTATGCTTGAAGAGAAACAGGCAGAACAATTGCTGATGGACTATCAAAGTATTGTATCGTCTGGTGGTCAGGTAGTTCCTGTCATTGATGAAACAGGTAAAGTTACATCCTATGTCAACGGTAAATCTAGTAAGGATGCTCCAAGTTCTCTAGTAAATGTTTCAACTAAATTGATGGCAGGTGAGCATCAAGTAAAAGAAAGTTCCAATGATGAAGCGCTTCCTTCAACAGGTGAAACAGCTTCTAATTTGGGAATGGCAGGACTTGGCATGATGAGTATTTTAGGGCTTGTTCAGCTGAAAAGAAAAAAATCAAAAACTATTTAAATTGTCTATCTGACCTAGGCACGTCGTAAAAAGGCTAGAAGAATTTTTTAAAGGAGATTAAAATGCATTCAAACACAACAAAAGGACACGGATTTTTCCGTAAATCAAAAGCTTATGGTTTGGTTTGTGGTATCGCCCTAGCAGGAGCTATGGCTTTTGGAGGTACGAGTCAAGTTTCGGCTGACGAAGTTTCAGTATCTACAGCGACTGAACCAGTTGCAGTTGTAACAACTAATAATCCAGCAACCAATCTTGTAGAAGCTCAACCAGAAGTACCACAAGCCAATGTGGATATGGCTGGACAGGCTGGAACTCAGACAGGTGCTCTAGTATCTGAAGTGACTTCTCAGGAGCTTAATTCAGCTGTTGAGACTGCCAAAGAAGCAGGTGTAGAAGTTTCAAACGGTGCTGAGGTAACCCATGATAGCTTGGAAAAAGCGAACGCAGACCTTGCTAGTCAAACAAAGTCTGTAGAAGAAGCAACCGCTAAGAAAGAAGCAAATACCCAAGCTATTGAGCAGGCTAAGGCTGAAAATGTAAAGATTGATGCGGAAAATAAAGCTGAGACTGAACGGGTAGCTCAAGAAAATGAAGCTGGCCAAAAGGCTGTAGATGCTGAAAATGCTCAAAAACAAGCAGAAGCTCAGGCTCAGAATGATAAGTTGAAAGCAGACTATGAAGCTCAACTCGCTAATGCTCAAAAAATCAAGGATGAAAACAAGACAATTGCAGAGCGGAATAAATTGGCTCAGGAGTCCGCTAGTGCGACAAATGCACAGAAAAAAGCAGAATATGATCGTCAGCTAGCTGCTTATGAGAAAGCATTGGCTGATCGTGGTAAGTCTGAGGCAAATAACATTCAATTTGATGGTTATGGTGTTTCAGAGACTTTGGATAGTTTTGGACAGCGAACATCTGATGTGGTGACAGTTGACTCAGAAGGTAACTTTGTGATTAGTGAGCCTCAGTCTGATACAGATGGAACTTTTGCCAATACTAAGGTTACGGGTAAATTAAATTATACGGTGAGCTATGATGAAGCTACAAAACAAGCTATTGCTAAGATTACAGGAGTTAGCCTAAATTCTTGGCAGCTGGATCTTATCCGACCTACGACAGCAGTGGATCGGAATATCAGTGCTTCTTACAAAGATCTAGAAGGAAATGTTCTTTATACTCGTAACTTTGATGGGCTTTCATCAATCGGTTTAGAAACGATTGGTAAGAGCTTTGCCTTAGAGAAGGAGATTATTCTAGCAGATGGTCAAACTTCCTCTGAATTAATGTTTTTAAAAACAGAGCCTAGCTGGATTTTTTCTGCCCCTTCTTCACTCTTTGCGACCTTGACTTATCATGCGTCTGATATACCTAACAAGCCACAAGAGCCAAGTTTGGAAAATGTGACGGTTGAGCCAGAAAAAGAAGTGCCAGCAGTGGCAGAACCAGAATATGTGACACCAGTTGTCGTAACTTTCACACCAAAAGAGCCAACTCTTAAACCACACGTACCAGTTCCAGATGTAGAGATGATCAAGGTTGAGGTGCATCCAGTTCTCGTCAAACAAACTCCAGCCAACGTTAAGGCGGTTGTGAATGAGGACGGTGTATCCGTGGATGGTAAGCTTGTACCTAAAGGATCGACTGCTGTTTGGGAATTGAAAAATGCTTCTCTTCAAGCAGGACGTGAGATGGTGACATCTTACGTTATGAATGATCCAGCTCCTGCTCATTTCTTGGTTGATATGGATGCAACAAAAGAGAAAAATGCTGGTGCTTGGGTTGTGACAATGGATGATGAAGGCAAACTTCAATTTGTTGCGACTGATCTCACTCTTGGGGTCTTGAATGCCAATCGAGCTCAAGCAGTGAATGTCCCGGTTGCTTACTTTGTAGGTTCTCCTCAAAACGATGGTGGAACTTATCAAAATACCTTCACAACACTTGTGAACACTCCTAAGGGAGAATACAAGGTTGTTTCAAATACTCCAGTTATCTACACTCCAGGTTCTGATTACCGAACCTATAACGGAAACGTTGTTGTACGCTACTTTGAAGAAGGAACCAATGTCAAAATTTCTCCTGATCAAATTGATGTAGAAGATGGCAAAGTTGGCTCTGGTTACGATACTAAAGATCAAAAACAAGAAAAAATTGGTTATGATGGTAAAACCTATGTCTTGACACCAAAAGTCGTCGGTTCAGAAACAGGTAAGGTTGTAAATGGCACAATCTATGTTGATTATTTCTACAAGCTTGTAGATGAAACACCAAACAAAGGAAATGTCATTGTCCACTATATCAATGAAGATGGTCAAACCATCAAGAACGATGTCGAAGATACACCATTATCTGATGTTGAAACACCATATGATACTAAGGATAATAAACCACCTACCATTACAACAGAAGATGGTATTGAGTATGTCCTCGTTCCTGAAAAAACGCTTGGAAATGAAGATGGTAAGGTTGTAGAAGGAACTACAGAGATTACTTATGTTTACAAACGGGTGACTCCAAAACCTGCCACACCAACTCCAGATGATAATGTGATCCAACCTAAGAAGGATGTGATTGATCCAGCAACAAGAAAATCAATCAATGGTCAATCCGTCCTTCCAAATTCTGAATTGAACTACGTCTTGACTCAAAACTTTGATCAGTACAAGGGAATTGAAGCTTCTAAAGATTCGATCCTTAAATCTAATCTCTATATTGAAGATTATCTAGATGAAGCTCTTGATGGTAAATCCATGAAGGTTCAGTCTATTAAGGCTGCGAATGGCGATGATGTCAGTCAGTTGCTTGAGATGTACCATGTACTTTCTCAAGATACCTTAGATGAAAAACTCCAAGCGATTGTCAAAGAATCTGGCATTTCTCCAGTTGGCGAGTTCTACATGTGGGTTCCTAAAAATCCGCAAGACTTCTACAAGGCATATGTTCAAAAAGGTTTAGATATTACCTACAACCTTTCATTCAAGATCAAGGACACTTTCAAAGAAGGTGACATTACCAATGGTACTTACCAAATTGATTTCGGTAACGGCTACTATTCAAATATCGTAGTCAATAACCTTCCAAAAATGGAAGTTCACAAGGATGTTCTTGATAAGCAAGATGGTAAATCTATCAATAACGGAACAGTTGGCTTGGGAGAAGAAGCTACTTACCGTCTCGAAGGATGGGTAGTTCCAAGCAACCGTGGCTATGACTTGTATGAGTACAAGTTTGTCGATCAATTGCAACATAGCCATGATATGTTCTTGCGTGATTCTGTAGTTGCTAAGGTTGATATTAAGCTAGCTGATGGAACTGTTCTTGAAAAAGGTTCTGACTTATCTAAGTATACAGAAGTTCAGTATAACGAAGAAACCGGTCTTTACGAGCTTGCATTCAAAGAAGACTTCTTGAAACAAATTCCTCGTGATAGCGAATTTGGAGCAGATGTATTCCTTGTTGTGAAACGGATTGCTTCTGGTGAAGTTAAGAATGAGTACACACTCTATGTGAATGGAAATCCAGTTAAATCTGAGGTTGTTCGTACAGTGACACCAGAACCTGAAAAACCAGTCACTCCAGCTCAACCTGAAAAACCAGCAACTCCTGTTGCTCCAGCTAAAGAAGAGTCTGTTAAAACTCTTCCAAATACTGGTACAGCAGCGTCTGGACTAGGATTAATGGGTATTGTTAGTGGTTTATTGGGTCTTGGCGCAATTGGTAAACGTAAAAAAGATTCTGAATAGCAGCTATGAGAGGGTTCGCCCTCTCTTTTTCTTTGTAATCGTGAGGGAGTAGTAGGGATATTTATGAGTATGAGTGATGTGAAAGTCGGATTTAGAGAAGAATTATTGAACTTGATAAAGCCTGCGGATTGGATCCGGTTGGGTTTGATTATCTACGAGTCTGAAGAAGAGGCTGCTTATCGGGAGACTGAATTTGTCAGTCGTGTTGTGTTTTATAGGATTCAAGAAATGAATTATCAAGAATTTCAGATGATCCTTCCCTACTTTTTTGTTGTAGATGGGGATGAAGCAGAACCCTTGAAAGTAAGAGAAGCAGATTTTCGAGCTTTTAAAGCCAATTTAAAGGCTTCTTTCAATCTTTAATGCAGATACCTGCCGTATAGAACTAGATAGGGATGAAGAGATTAGGAGGAAAGATGATGGGAATAGATCTAGATGATTTATACAATCAACTGGTTGCTAGTGAGCCTATTGGATTTATCGATCCCTTTAATGATCTAGGGGAGTTTGATTATATCCAGATGAAATTTATGGATCCGGCAAACAGCCTGGTTAATAAGTATTCAGGAAAGCCCTATAATGCCATGTGGATCCAAAAAATCGAGGAGATGAGACTTCTATTTATTGCTTATCAAAAAGCCCTTCATAGCCATGATCAGAAGGTTAATTTTCAAAGACGGATTGTCTATGAGTCAAACGATCATTTAGATGCGATTGTGCGTACCTACCTGGAGCTAGGATTTAATTTTAAAGAGATTGAATCCCGTGTATCTATTTCTTATAGGCAGCTGCGGCGAGGTTGGAAAAGAAGTGACTATGTCAAAATGAGCCAACCAGAATTTTATTCAAAGATAGATTTGTCGCAAGGCCAATATATTCCTCGTGACCGTCTTCCTGAGTCTCTAGGGGCTCCTGAGAGGCTTTTTTAAGACTATGTAGGTGGGTTTATATTTAGAAGAAACTTAGGAGTGTCAGAGGGCTATTGTGAGCGATTTGTGATGTGGGATTCAAGAACTGAGTGGAAGGAGATAATTTTATTTTGAGGAAGGCAAAAGTTAAATATGTGATTTTTAGTTTTGAGATGGGAGATTATCTTTGTAATGAAGACAATCACATTCTTGTTTTTGACACGTTGGGATTGGCCTATCAGTATCTACAGCTGAGGCATCAAAAACCAGTTCCTGCTCACAGGACGAACAAACTCGTCAATCCAGATGTCTATCAAGCACCGTTTAAATTATTGAAAGTTTGTTAGGAGGGGTTGTATTGGAATCTAAAGCGTTTAAAGTTATTCGAGGCTATTATTTGATTGCAGTTGGTCAAGAAGCCTTTGCTCATTTTTTTAAAATACCTGAAGACCATGCGAATTTTGAGGAGATAGTTACTGGAGATATTGCCCTTACTTTTTATCAAAATGATGGGAATATAACAAGTATTCCTGCCTTAATTCGTATTGATGGGGTGATTGAAAGTCAGAAGATGGTCAAGGATTATTTGCAGCGAGAGGCTAAAGATGGGTTCCCCATGTTGCCGATTGTGCATGTCTTAGAAAAAAGCCAATTTGATCCTTTGATGTATCGACAGATGACGAATGAATTTCAGAAGTTGAAGAAAGAAATGGAACGGCTAGCTACAGCAAGATACGTCCAAGGAACTATTTTTGATTATTTGGAGGAGGAAAAATAAGTATGAAATTTTTATTGACTGTGTTCCAATTTTGGAAAATGCTTTTAGCTGGATTCATTGTGGTTCTGCTTCTTAGTTTAGCGGGTGTTGGCCTGGTTTCTCTACTGGAAAAGCACTATGTTAGGGATTACAATCAACATTTGACTCAAGAAGTTTATGTGGATGTTGTTGAAAATGAGGATGTGAATCTGGTTTTTTATAAGCGGACTTGTCCTTATTGTAAAGCAGGAAAACAGGCCATTATAGAGGCAGCAAGGGACAGTGATATTCCGACATTTTATATCAATGTTGATACAGAAGATGGGCAGTCCCTGGTTCAAAAATACAAGGTAGAAAGAGCTGCTACTATTGTGCAGGTTCGAGGTGGTAAAGTGAAATTATTTGATTATGCTGCTGAGGATAGGAAGGGAAATATTAAGGCTGACAAGGCAGCTATTCAGGAGGCTTTAAATGACTCGAAAAATGAAGCTCAGTAAGTGGGCTGAAACTGCTTTTCAATTTGAAGATGAGTTGTGGAGGGTAAGGACACATGAAAATATGGTTGTTTTAGGGAGATTCCCTGATGGAATTTTTACCTTGCATCGATTCAATGATGAAGGTGGGCAACTAACTCATATTTCAGAAAGTGAAGCTTTATGGTTAACACTGGAGCTTGTTCCAGAAAAGATGAACTGTATTTAGGAGGATTAAAAAAATGAAGCAAAAATATTATGCTGTGCTGATTCAAATTAATATTGGAAAAAGTGTCTGGTTAGTTCCGCAAAAAAGAGGGGAAGTAGCTTGGTCAGATGAAATTAGCGGGACAAGAGTTTTTTCTAGTTATGAAGAGGCAAAGCAAACTGTTGAAACTCATTTCCAAGAAGATTTTGGCTTTATTGGTTCCTATAAAATTATTGAGTTTACTTATCAAGAATTGATGGATTTTGAAATATTAGCTGATGACTAAGTAATCTAAAATCTCTTCATAACCTACATCGGGATTGATGTACTTATTGGTGCTGTGTTTACGAAACTTACCAAAGTAAAATAATTTAATAGACTGTTTGTCTTTTGCTGCTTTTTCCAGAGTTTTGAGTTTTCCCTTGACTCCATGATGGTCGGCGAGGCTCTTGTTGATCGTAATAGATGGATAATTAGTAACGCCATCTATCGTACATTTACTATTAAATTTAACTAGAAAATAGCTATTTTCAGGCTGAAGCTTGTTATCAAAATATTTTACTGTAGCAGTGTCGTAATAGATATGAACGTCCTCTAAGTTGATTCCTCTTTGGTCGACTTCTGCTAGATTAACAAAGTGTCTTTTCAGTTGAATTTCTTGCCTACTCTTGTTGTAAAAAGTGTATTTTTCTCCAGATTGATATTCTAAAAAATAGTGGACAAGGGCACTGAGTTGTTTTACATGGCTCCGAAAGGTTTTATCAATGTTAGAAGATGAGTTGGATGACCGAGGTATAATTCCAGTGCTACTTGTTTTAGATGATTGAGTATTTTTATTCAGTTGTTTAGGATTAGCGATATTAGCTAGAGTCCCTTTAACAAGATTTAGATCTATAATGATTTTATTTTTCTCACGAGAAAAGCTTCCGTAATTTTTTGCTCCTTCCTCTTGTTCTCTTTTCTGATAATGATCAATCATACGTTGGCAATTTGAATCATGTATCTGGTTACGTTCTCCAGGAGTAAAATAAGGCGTTTTTGTATAGTCTGGCTTATTGAAGTTCGCTAAGGTTAATTTGAAGGAACAATTTTCACCACATTGAAAATTTTTAGCATCAGTTAAAATCTGATTGCAAGAATAATCATGGGCTTTCTCAGCGGTTAAATCAGTTTCTAACTCAAGACTATAAGCAAATGGAAAACTCATAAATTTATACCCCTCAATGATAAATTATTATCTTTATTTTAACAGTTATTACCCTAGAAAGGACATGTCATTTATGAAAGATTTATTACAAGAATGGGCTGGGAAAATTACTTCTAACCCTATTTTAATACCGTTTAAATGGATCAGAAACTGGATGGAGACAAATGTTATCAAGCGAAAGATATTCATTTTTTTGACCATGTTTTCGGTTTGGATCAGTCTTCTAATGGGAGCTATGTTGTCTCCTCAAAGACAAACGTTTACGGAAGAACAGTTGAAGACAAAGCATATATTTAGAAATGGGACAGGTGAGATTAAGCTGGTCAGCCAGGAATATTCACCGAAAACAGGAGTCATTGTTTTGCAATTTGAAACCAGGGATTCTACGTCACCAATTGCTAGAGGCATCGATCCAAAACGTTTAAAATGGAACCTCTATGCTCAACAGAAATCTTCCAAAACAACCATGGATGTGGTGCCAATTTTAGATAATAAAATCTCGGTTATTATTCGAGATGTTTCTAAAAATTTTGGAGCTTTTGCGATTGATGTGACCAATAATACCGTTTCTACTAACCTAGTTGATATTGAAATTTCTTCGTCTGATGAAGAAGTACGAGTCTTACAGAAAAATTCTGATGAAGATAAAGTCGTTCAATTTTATGTAACGCCTCAAAATTCAGAACTAAAAGCGAAAATAATAAAAGTTGTCTCTCGGGAAGAATTTACACTTCAGGAGATCAAAAGAGAGCGAGAATTTCAACAGGGACAGGAAGCTAAAATTAAAAAATCGATCAAACAATTACAATCTTCGATTGAAGATGATGAATCTCGGAAAGAAAGTCTTTCTTATGAATCCAAGTACCTTACAGGTGAGGATTTAGAGGAAAACAGACGAGGGATTTTATTGCTGGATAGTAACATTGAATCCAAAAATCAATCCATCAAAGTCGCTTCTGAGAACATTGAAAAAATCCATTTGAAATTGGAAACTTTGGCTAAGAAACAACGAGATGTCGAGAATGGAACCTTTGAATTTTCAAGTCCAATTGAGACGGTAGAGATGAAATGAGAAAGAATTGCTAGACGATTTTAATTAATTATTGGAGGGATAATATGAAGAAGGGGGCATGGATTTATCCATGAGCTGTCCCTTTAAAATGAAAATTTTGATTATCTCTTATACTAAACTAATCACAGAAAAGGAGGCCAACAAATGGCAAAAAAAGGTTTGAAAAAAATTGAATTGAAGTTAGAAAAAGCACTAAAACAAGTTGCAGTTTTGGAAGAAGAAAAAAGGATTGCAGAAGAAACTATTCAAAGAGAAATTGGGAAAAATTATTTTAAAATTCAAAAGAAAAAGAACAAAGAACAGACTTATGATTCTGTTTTGGAGGATTTAAAATTGGAACTTGCTGTCTTAAAAGAAGAGGAAAAGAAACAGCGTTTGGAGAAGAGAAATGAATCAGAAACGGAGAATTTTTCAGGTGAATTTCCACAATAAGGACGCTTTTAGACACAGATAATAAGTGTGTTTCAGTGTGTTATCCGAGTGTGTTATTGCACACACTAGTGTGTTTGAGTGTGTTATGGGTGTGTGTTTCAGTAGGCGAAGCCGAGAGAATTTGGGGACACGGGAAACGTTGATACTATCAACTCCCCACGGTATGTGGGGACAGTTTCCCTTATGCTCTTTTCACTAGTTTGGGCTAGAAATTCCTATTATGTATTTGTGTGTGTCTCAGTGTGTTTAAAAATGGGATAAATTTTGTTTCATTGTCCGAGAGTTTAAAGATAGGAGTGACTGATATGAAAAAGAATCAAACAGAAATTAAGATTCGGGGATTAAGTAATCATGAAGTTGAGTATTTAAAATCTATGGCAGAACAGAAAAAATTTAAATCTTTCAATGAATTTCTCGTAGCCATGTGTCGTGAGAAAATTGAGTATGGATATTTTAATGGAGCTCAAAGTTTGTATTTATCACATTTAGAAAATATGAAGTTGGCTTCGGATCATATGCTCTCACAGCTACAAAAGCAAGATAAAATTTTGACAGACTTAGATGCAAAAATGAATGATTATGGTCAGCGTATTTCTCGCTGGTTGGAATATGAGGGTGAGGTAGAAAATCATGACCAGGGAAATTAAAATTCGGAATATATCATCTGGTACCTTGGAACAGTTACGAGAGATTTCTACAAAATATAACTATCCAAGTTTTAATGAATTTATGTTGGCGCAGGTTCAAAACATTGCCGTGAATGATGGATTGAATCTTTATCAAAATCAATTTGCGGAATTGTTGGCAGAGATTAAGTCCCAACAAAATGAGATTTTAGAAATGCTGGTGAGGCAAGAAATTTCTCTCACAGCTTTAAATGTGAAACAGGATGTAGTAGAGGAATTGACAGTTTCCTGGTTAGAATTTGTAGATGATGTGGAGGCACTTGGCGTTGAACGAAATGAAGGGAGGATAATTCATGAAGAAAAATAAATTGTTAGTGGTCAGTGTTTTGTTCTTGTTGATTCTATTGATACAGCCGGGTAATTTTACGTATCTAAAAGAAGTTTTTACGCAACATGATTTAGCCAGCCAATTAAATATTGTCGATTCAACTGAAGAAAAAAATCAAGCTCTGACTGAGTTGATTCGGCTACAAAATCGAGAGTTACGGTTTAAAGATTTTGATGAATATGCTTTGGTGTCTGAGGTAAACAATCAGGCAAACTTCACTGCACAGGAACTGAGTTTAGAAAAAGGAACTTGGATTCATTATTCAGATTTGGATTGGTTGGATCGAGCAGGAATTGTAAATGCCATGTTGGGAAAGGAATCATTCTCTCTGAAAAAAGATCGAGGTGATACTTTGATTTTTCCAGCTGGTTGGAAAAAAATTAATGAACAAATCTATGTTCCTTCTCAGTTATTAGGAGCTGCGCTTGGAGGTGAACCTGGAAATAAAAAGAATCTCGTTACGGCTACAAATGCTTTGAACAAGGAAGCGCAAGTCTATGAGAAATTAGTGGTAGATTATATCCAAGAAACCGGGAATCATGTTCGCTACCGTGTAACTCCTATTTTTAAAAATGTTGAATTGTTGCCGAGGGGAATTCGACTAGAAGCACAAAGTATTGAAGATGATTCGCTTTCTTTTGATGTCTATATTTGGAATGTTCAAATGGGATATGAAATATATCATTTGACAGGATCATTCCGAGAATCAAGGAGGAACTAGTATGTCAAAACGAATCAATATTTATTTTAATCAAGAAACGAATGAAAAACTGGAGCAGATTAAAGAGTATTTGGTAGATTCTTCTGCCTTACCTCGCCAACAAAAAATTAATTCTGCAGCCTTGGTGATGTTGATTGATACATTCTATAAATTGTTTCTAGAAAATGATGGCAGGCAAAATTATTTTGAACGACTGTCTCAGTTGGAAAAAAATTTTGCTGGTTCCCAAAATCAAATGGATAGTGATTTGAAATTGCTACACCAACAGCTAGACCAGTTGCTCTATTTAGAGTTAACCAATTTTCATGCGATTACCAAAGGTGAAGAGTTTGATGTCCAAAATTTAGAGTCTGTTCATTCGAGAATGGATCCGCTACAACATGAACTTATGGCCAGAATTAAAGAAATCATAAAAGAAGATAGGGCAAGAGGCAAGACAATGAAATATTCTCATTGAGGAGGGAGAAATGAAAGATATTATTGAAATATACTTAGAGACAGGTGATTTTCATGAATCTGTTAGACAGTCGGGCTTACCTACTCATGTAGCTCATCTAAAACTGATTCAGAGTGGTTGTTTGAAAATTCAGGATAAAATTAATTATGGTTCTAGAACAGCTAGACTTGGTGGTATGGCTGAAGAGCTTTTTCAGAAGTATGTTCCATCTGCAACAGATGCTAATAAGTTTTTTGAGAAAAATAATCCTATCTATGATTTTTGGTTTGAAGGTCTAACGGTTGATGTAAAATACAGTTCCTTGCATAAAAAGAAAAATGGGAACACTTACTATTGGCATATTCGGACAAAAGGGAGTCAGGATTTTATAGTTGCTTTCTTGGAACGAGAAAGTGGTTTAGAATTAGAAAATCCAAATATTTTATTAATTCCCATGCAATTTATTGTTGATAAAAAGGATTTACATATTTCTCAATCAGGGGTATGGCTTAGTGAATTTAAGGTTGAATCTGAGGAATTGCAACCATTATTAAAAGATTATGCCAGATTAAGAAAAGAAGGCTTATTCTGATGAAAGGGAGAAAAATGAGTAAATCATCTAGTCCAGCTATTACGTTTATGCTGCAATACACAGAACCAACTGCTAGCTATGTCGACTACACAAATCGAGATGAAGCTGTTCAGCTAACTAATGAACTTGAATTGGAAAATCGTATGCAGGAAATGGAGTCTTTAACGGAGAGTGAGATAACCAAAATAAAGCAAGATGTTCCTGAGATACAATTCAATTTTGAAGATTACATTGGATACATGAATCGCTCTTATGCGACAGGTAAACAAACAGAAGAAGTTACGGCAATCTTTACGCAAGATGCTAATCATTTGCAACGAAGCAAGGTTAGTGAATTAAAAGAAAAATTGAATCAGGCTTATCAAAATGGCTCTCTCCTTTGGCAGGGAGTCATTTCATTTGATAATCAGTTTCTGGCTCAGGAGGGACTCTATGATCTTGCGACTGGCCAAGTGGATCAACAAGCTATTAAAGCTGTTGTGCGGGAAGCACTTCCTAAAATGATTGAAAGAGAGGGCTTGTCTGATTCTGCTTTTTGGTGGGCGAATATCCATCTCAACACCGATAACATTCATGTTCACTTTGGCTTATCGGAGGTTGAATCAAATCGGGAACAGATTTTCTACCGTCCACGTGGACGAATGGAGTATAAGGGGAATTTCTCGCAAAAAACAATGGATCGTTTGAAAAGTGAAGTCTTTCATGGCTTGCTGCATGAAAACACGAGATCCAATATTATTCGAAAAGAGCAGGTACTGGTCAATCTAAAAAGTCAGCTTCTTGATCAAGTTTTCCGTAATAATCAAGTTCGGACGGCAACTGAAAAAAATTTTTTGGAACAGGCCTATAATCATCTTCCCTTATCGAAAAAGTGGAGATATGGATCTAATGCGAGAGATTTTGCGGTGAGTAAGTTCTTTATTGATCGCTACCTAGATTCTTATTTGAAGCATGATGGTAAGGAACTTTATCAGGAATTCCTAGATGAGACTAGGCAATTTTTACAGATCTATCACAACGTCTATTCAGCAGATGAAAATAAACCTTATGAGAAGCTGCGGCAGATTGATGGGAACCTTATTCGTTCTCAGGAATTATCCAAGGGTTATCAGTTGGAAAAGTTGCTGGCTGCTAGGGAGTATGAACTTAGGGAACGCTTGGCCAATAAGATTCTAGCGACTTTTCGCCAGGAAGCCCCTCGTATTCAAGAGCAGTGGGCACAGAGTAATCTTTCAACATTCTCTCAAAAGAATCAAGAACGAATTTTGAAGCAGTACCCAGCTGCTAGAATCGTTCGGCCGGCTAAGGACTGGGATAAGCTGGGGTATCAGTTAAAATCTGGGGAGCAGCCTTTCCAGATTATCAAACCAATCTACGCTACTTACGATAAGTACGGGAATGGTCTTGGAGAGGCTAGCTTTGTAGAGGAAGCTGTCTATGATATTGGACAAATGGAGGAAAATATCGCTCAAAAGCAGCTAGGATTGAAAGATTTGTCCATTTTTTCAAGAGATGAATTAAAAGCACTGGTGGATGCGGCCAAAAAGAAGCCAGATCCTAGTCCCAAAGAAGTCCAGGAGCTGGGGATCTTCCGCTATGCTCTTAAACTATCTAGTTTAGAGGAGCGAAGAGGTCAGCTCTTGACGCAGCAGAAATTATTGAGTCAAGTGGAGGCCTTGGACACCGATAAGCCTTTTGTAATCTTTAAACAGCAGCAGTTACAAGAGGAATTGAAATTAGTCAACCTCCAGTTGATTCCTAACTATAAATTAAGTCCAGAAGATAGGACTTTGAAAGAGAGGTTATCGGCTAAATTTCAGGATAGTGTGACTTTGTCTATTGATAAGGCGGAGGCAGGAGTAATCCAGCTCCCAATTAGACGGCTGAGAGAAGAGATGGACTATGCCCAGGGACTCAAGGATGAAGGAATCTTATTGTTGCTACAAGGAAAATCGATTTCTAAGAAGGAGTATTTAAACGATTTACAAACTCAGATCTCTATTTTTCAGCTGAAAAATAGGATCCAGGTTCGCAATCGCAAAATAGCAGCAGGAATCGACAATCGAGAACTGAAAATCGAAAATGCTAAGGCTTTTCAAGAGTTGAAAAGTCTCTATGCTAGCCTATCAGCCAATAGGGATCAGGATAATCAATTATTGGCCGTTGTTTCTAAGCGGATGGAAGCACAAAAAGTATTAAAAAAAGAGAACCTTCTGCAATCCAAGGGGAAAGCGCAGTTTAATCCACAATTTCTGAATACCTTATCTCGTTCCTTGAATAGTGCTCAGAGGGCTAATAGAAGAGCCCTGGTGGAAAGAGAGAGGGGCGATGATCAGGAAAGATACGAACAGGAGCAGGAAGAGAAGGAACAACTTCTCTGATAGCCTTAGAAATATGGTACAATGGTTAAAAATTTAATGGAAAGGTTCCATTGATTTTCTAACAGCAGCCGTCTCTTGCTTGAGGCGGTTTTTTTGCTGCAACTGGTATTTTGAGCGATTGGCAAATTTTCTGAATCGTTAACATCATACATACACTGTTAATGATTTGCCTTTTTATCAAAAAAACGTCAACTTTTCCTATAATTTTCGAAGGCTAGTCGTCTCCAGTGGGGGGCGGCTTTTTTGTTTTGTTTTTACTCTAATTTTTTCAGTCAGATAGCCCTTTACAAGAGATTTTTTAATGATTACTTAGACTAACTATAAAAAGTGAAAGGAGTAGTCAAATGGGCTTATTATTTCCAGGAGTCTCTTTAGACGAGTTTGATTTTCAAGAGGAATGGTTGGTGTTGGATCTGGATCCAGTTGGAAAGAACGTGACCTTTGGTGGTCTTGGTGCCAATTCAAAGCTTGAGTTGATGCTTGATTTTAAAGAAAATCCCGAACAGTATTTTCAATTTGCAGTTGGGGACTTAGTTGAGTTGCCAGAAGATATGGTTAAGGACTCAAAACCTGAAGGCTATGTTCCGTTGTTTGAAAGATTTTAGGAGGATTAGAGATGAATCATCAAGGAAAATCAAGAAGAGAACGAATTGAATATGCTCGTTCTCGTTCGATTTTGGATGTAGCTCGTGACCTGGGCATGGAACTCTTTCGTTCAGGTAAGGATTATCGTTGGAAGGAACATGATTCATTAGTCATTAATCCTGACAAGAACCTATGGAATTGGTTTTCAAGGGAAGGTGAAGGAGGGGATGTTATTGCCCTTGTCGAGAGTATGAAGAAAGTCAATTTTAACCAGGCTATAGACTTTTTGAATGATAGACAATTTAAAGATTTTCAATTAACTGAGTCTCGACAAGAAGCATTTCATTATTATTTAGAATCTTATGAGAAACCTTTGATCGAGGGACGGCAATTTCTAAAAGAACAACGGGGTATTTCTGATGAGACGATTGATTTTTTCCTCAAGCAAGGGGTGCTTTCTCAAGCGAATGCGAAACTAGATGCTTTCTGGGATGAGCCTACGAAACGCTTGGGTGGCCAGTCACTTCCGGAGCCTGTTATTGTGTTCAAGTCTCTATCTTCTTCTAAAGAGCTAGTAGGAGCTTCTTTGCAAGGAATTGAGGAAAACTGGGATAAATGGAGTAAACATGGCTATGCCAAGGTGATTCTGAAAAATTCGGATTCGCTAACAGGCTTTCATGTCGATATTGGGCAGCCTCAGCGTTTAGTTTTTGCAGAGTCTCCTATCGATCTCATGTCTTATTATCAATTAAAGAGAGAAGATCTAGCTGATGTTCGTTTGGTATCGATGAATGGACTGAAAGAATCAACCATCTCCTATCATATAGCGCAGCTTGAAGCAGAATTGTCTGGCCGTCCATTGCATTGGACTAAAAAGGAGCTTGAAAAAGCCTTGGATGCAGCCCTAGCAAGGGGGTATTTTGCGGACGGTAAAAACCAGGACAAAATTACTTTAGCAGTTGATAATGATGAGGCGGGAAGAAATTTTATTGGTTCCTTAGAGAGGAAAGGTGTGTCTGTCAGCGTTGATTTACCGCCGATTTTGGAGGAGGGACAGTTGAAGTCTGATTGGAATGATGTTCTCAAAAAGCAGTCTTCTAAACAAGGTGACTTGTTTCAAGATGTTGATATTCAAAGCGAAGTCGATGCCTATATTGCATCAATCACCCAAGAGGATTCAGCCTACTATTTATGGCAGGATGAAGAACTCCTCGATCTTGGAGCAGATGGTGCTATCTTGGAGGATTTTCATAGTCTTCTGGAAAATCAACGCTATCAAGTCGATGGGGTGCCCTTGTATGTCGAGGAATCCGCTAACGATGGAGCAACGGGTTATCTTTCTCTTGATGGTTCTGTACTCGATAGAGACGGGATTCGAGAGTATCTAGCTGAGCAAGATTTTTCAGAACAAAGGTCGGTTGAGTTTCTCACTAAATTGGAGGATCAACTACCTGAAATTTGGGAGGAGGTACTTGAGCATTACAACCAAGCAGCTGAAAAAATTATGGAGAAATACAAGCTGGGGGAGCAGCAAGAGCCGCCTATTTCTCAGGTGAAAACCTATGAAGAGGTTAAACAAGAAAACGAGCAGCTTGTTAAGCGGCTTGAAAAACGGATCAAGTCAGGAGAACTGATGATTAGTTTTGATACAGATGTTTACCTGTATGATGTTTTTAAAAAGCTTGGCAATAGCTATCCGACTAAGTATGTCAATGATAAACGATTTGAGATCCTGGCTCCCCTTCGGCCAATCTTAGCCTCTATTGATGATGAAACTGTAAACCTTTATAAGGAGAAAGGGACGGTAGAACAAGATTCACTCTATCAAGCCCTAAAACCGCATCAGCCTGCATTAAGTGTGGACATTTCAACTCGCTTTATTGGCGAATTGGCGATAGCCGCTTACAATACGAATAGGCAAATTGAGAGTCTCTCAGGTGATCATTTTGGTCATTACTACGGTGCGCAAACCCTTGATAGTCTGTCACAGTCTATTGAGCGGATGCTGGAATATCCTTTAATTGAAGCAGAAATTAGAGACTATAAGTACGGATTTGTGACGACTCGGAATGCTTTTTATCATTACCTGGATGAACAAGAGGGTGATCTTGTATTAAGCCGTTCTGACTTGGATTTGTTACGGGCACGAATTGAGGAACAGCCTCTTCGGGTAGTAGATGATATTCGAGAGGAAGGGCTTGCTGCTTCTAAAACACAAGAAAAAGCCTTTGAAGTGAATCAAAAGGCTGGTCAAGTGCTAGCTCCAGAAGTAATCAAGATGGATTCAGCTAGATATTCCATCTATCAGGACTATTCTGTTTTTCTTAAAAAAGGTGTTGTCTACCTAGGAAAACACGATAACTATCAGGGGTCTCAAGGATACGATAATAGGGATCAGTCGTTGATATGGGTTTCTGATAATAAAAATATGTGGTCATTGCTTTCGGAAGATGGCTGGGTTTACCCTGTAGAAACCATGGTCAAAATGGGAACCTTTACGGAATCAGATATACAGGAGTTTGAGGACTTGAAGTCAGGTCTATTGAAAGATTTGACCTTGACACCCATCACGAATTATTCAGTTCACATTCAAAATAATAGTAGCCATCCTGATTTTACTAGAGAAAAAATTGGCGGGACTTATTTGACTCTGAATCCTGACAACGATGAGTGGGGATTGGTTCCTTATCAGGATTTCATGACAAAGTTGTATGAAGTGAATCAATCACTGCTAGCATCTGGAACAGAAGAGGAGTTTTCGATTGAGTTCAGTATTCTTGGAAATTATCCTCATGAGAATATCAACCTAAACAATATTCACTATGAAATTGGCCGTGAAAATCAGTCTTTGGGAGAACGGTTGAATTGGAAGTTGGAGCAGCCTACACTTTATCAATTGGATCAGGAAGTTTTCAATGGTGTGAAGGATCAGATACAGGCTCATCAGGAAAAAGTAGGCGAGTTGATTCAAGATATAGTATCTCTTGATAAAAATGCCTTCTACCTCGAGCACGATTCCAAATTATATGATAGGGGAGCTTCTTCTGATGAGATAGAAGTCTTCCATGGTTTAGTTCCAACTATTGCAAATAAGGATGATCTATTCACAGTATCTCTTGAAAATTCTTCTGAGGTTGGAGTCAGCGGCTTCTTGGCTTTGAATGGGGATCCGATAGATGAGACGAAGATTTACGATCACCTGGATAAGCTGAGCTTGCAGCCTGAGCAACAACTACGCTTCTTAGAAGATCTAAAGACAGCTGTTTCTTCTACCTGGAATGAGGCGGTAACTACTTATGATAAGGCATTTGACGAGGTAGTAGCCATGTATAGCTTAGAGAAAACAAGCAAGGATTATTTTGTCCGATTTGAATTTTCAGAGCATGACTTCAACTATCAAGAAGGAGAAATTATTCCTTATGAAACATTTGCGAGGGAGCTTTACAGCAAGTATCATTTCAGTCCCCAGGGCTATTATAAGACCTATTTTGAAGTTTTGGATGCAAATCAGGAATCTATTTCAGGACAGATGCGAATCGATATTGGATCTGACTGGGAATCCATTGGTTTCTATCTGTCAGAAGATAATCCTCATAAATCAGCTTTGTTAGAAAAAGATGAGTTCGTGATGAAAAATTTAGATGAAGAGATTAAGGTAGCTGAACAAAAAGAAAAATCTCCTGAGAAAACTCAAGAGATTATGGATGATAGGGCCAGTGTTGGGGAGGGTTCTTTACAACTCGAGGCTGAAGGCAGTACCAAACCCGTAGCAGAAACTGCTACCTTTGAGCAAACTGTTACCAGTCACCCGACATCACCCTATCCTTACCTACATTTTAACACAAATTTTGAACCAGTACAAAGAAGAAAATCCAAGTATCACCCTATCAATCCAGAGGATCTGAAGCGAATGAATCAGTATTCTCCATCGATTCAAAGAACAGCTCAATGGTATTTGGATGAGCTATCAGGTAGTCATATTCATTATTTTTATTCTGATAAAGGAGAGATGAATATACTAGATGTGTCATTCAAGCAAGAGAATTTTTTACACTTAACAGGAATTAGACCCATTGATTCTGTAAAACAGGCTTCTGATTTTGTAGTAGATTTTGCACAAGGCTATGGAAACTATAATCAAATGTTGGTAAGCAATAACTTGAAGGATAAGTTACAAGTATTACCAATGTTAGAGGATATTTTGGATCCAACCTCATTTGTCTTAGATAACTTAGAAGAAGTCAGAACTGCTAAGCGTTTAAACCTGTCTGAGGCAATAAAAAGCAAGGATGAAGACTTCTTATTGCTGTTTAAAGATATTGGTGATGAGTTAGTACCAGCATCACTTATGAAAATTAAAGGTGAGATTAAAGTAGATTTGGATAACACTGATGAAAAAATCATTCTTGGTGTTTTTCGGAATCGTGATGGCATCATTGAGCAACTTTCTATTAACGAGGAATACGTTAAAGACGGTGGCCAGGAAATGCTGTCTATTTTACAAAATAAGCAGTATGAAGAATCTACTGATGTTGATAAGAACCAGGAACAGATCGTGTCTCTTTCAGCTGAAGAATTTACCCCTGTTTTGGATACTGCCTACAATCTAGGAGATCTTCGAAATCTAGGAATAGAGCCTCTTGAAAAATTTCAAGCAGCCTGGGAGCGTTATTATGAGCTTTCGAATGCTCATGAAGGTGATTTTACGGCTGTCGTTGAAGCTGCGGATCAATTGGGCTTGGTCAATAAAGAATCAGCTTTTTATCGGGAATGGAGTCAGGATCGAATCTATGAAGAAAGCTATCATGTACAGATCCAATGGTTTGAACGCTGGCCTGATAGCCCTCAGCTGCCGTTTAACGAGATAGACCGTGTAGACTATCAGAGCTTTGCGGAAGTGCTTTATGAACAAAATAAGGCGTTTTATGAGCGGAATAAGGAGAGCGCAGAAATTGCCAATAAAACAGAAAATCAGGACGCTTATATCCCTTACACCAATATTAAATTTGATGTCTATGCTCCTGGAGGGAAACTGATTAAAGAAGGTGTTCGTTATAACATCGGGGATGAAATTGAACCTATTTCAAGGCTTTTAGGGATGGGCTACCGTCGTTTGGAAGGTTATGAAGCCTTGGCCAAGATGGATGAAGAAATCTTCAATCAACTGGAAAATAGGGTTACGGTTGCTGAAAATGATTCTCTGGTAGAGGAAGAGAGTTACGCTCTTAGACGGTCTAGAGCCAAGTTAGAACGCTTGAAAAAGGAGCGAGATGAGGCGATTGATGCCGCTATGGATCATCAGAAGCTAACAAATGGCCAGCCGATGAATGATAAACGGGGTGGTCAATCTTTCTTGAAAAAACAAGGCCAGAAAGAGGACAAGGTCTTTGCTCTGTTAGATGAAATTAAAAAACAAGAGGAAAAGGTAGCGTCTTTAGAGGATAAGGAGCGCTGGAAGAAACAAGGATTAAACCGTAGGGGAACAGGACTTGATATTAGTGTAGAGAACATCCCTCTGATTGAAGCCGAAATCGCTAAGGCTGATAAGGGTGAAGGTTCTTACTCTCCTCAAACCATTAAGCGTTACAAGGCTGAATTGGTTAAATTGAAGGCTATGCAGGAGAAGATGGACAATGTTACCATTCATCCCAAGGTTCAAGAATTGATTGATGCTGGTAAATTAAGCCAATGGAAAAAGCAACCAACCATTTACTTTGTCAAAGGGCTCCGGAAGGTTGCTGTGGAATTGACCGATGATGGGCAGCTACAATTGCCAAGTTCAGGGAAATTTCATCCTAAAACAGCGGAAGACAAGGATGCAGTCCAAGAACTATTGACCTTAGTTTCTCAAGAGAAGGAAGAAAGTATTCAGGATACTTCTGAAGTGACGGTTAAAGAAGAGAATCAGTCTGAAATTGTATCTGTGGAAGAAGGGGAACTTCCATTATCAACAGAAAAGGTAGACTACAGTCAAATCTCTGCTCAAGAATTAAGTGAGGTGGCCTTCCAGAAGATCCGAGAATTTTCACGGGATCCAGAAGCTCTAAAAGAATACCTGGATTTCATGAGCCGTTTTCCTCAACTGTCTCCAAGAAATGCTGCTTTGATTCAAGCACAATGGCCAGGTGCTAATGCAGTCGCAACTTACAAGCAATGGCAAGGTATGGGTGAAAGTCTAGGAATTACTCCAGAAGATGTTATTGGAACCAAGGCTATCTATAAGAACAAGAAGACAGGAGAAGTAAACGAGGTGATTTATAGGAATCTGTCTGTTAAGGTAGGAGAGAAGGCTCAAATCACCCTGTTTCGTCCGATTATGGTTGATATGATTCCAGTCCTTGATGAACAGGGGCGGCAGCTGAAAAATGATAAGGGCAATCCTCAGTATAAAAAGTTATCCCAGGCTACTCCGCAAGAAAAAGCCCTAATAAAAGAAGGCAAGCTCCCTGTTCGTCAGTTCCAACAAAGAGATCCGGAAACAGGCTATCCTCGCTATACAACTTATAAGGTATTTGAACTGTCTCAGACAACCTTAAAACCTGAAGCCTATCCGAAGGCCATGCCAAACCGCCACTATGATTTTAATCTTGATCAGGTGCGTACAAAGGAGGTCTTGTCAGGTCTGTGTGACTATTCTAAGAAGATTGGGGTGCCCATTGTAGAAGATGATGCCCAGATACTGGGAAATGCCAAGGGAGGCTTCGATCGAGACTCTCAGATTATTCTCTTGAATAATAGGAATACACCTGGAGAAATGATTGGAACCACTATCCATGAACTAGCCCATGCGACACTCCATAATCCTAAGTTTACGGATTTATATCGAGAGAGTATTGGGATGGTTCAAATGGAACTAGAGGCTGAAATGACTAGTTACCTGGTGTCCAATCATTTTGGACTCGATACTTCAGAGAAGTCTATTTCCTACATGGCTATCTGGACGAAAAACCTTTCTTCTCTGACGGATCAGGAGTTAACACAGTCTATGAAAAGGATCCACCAAACAACTGCTAGAATTGTACACCCGAATTATTCATAGATAACTAAAAAAACTTCTAGAAACCCTGATAGATCAATGTTTCTAGAAGTTTTTGATTTT
>NZ_JAOBSU010000080.1:0-7972 GCF_025447695.1 Streptococcus danieliae
TCTTTGTCTATTTTTAGCTGATAAAGTCGTGGGGGATAGGACTGCTTTTTTAGAATTGACTTCAAGCATGATATAATAAAGAGATAGTTGATACTTATTTCAAAACAAAATCAGAATACTCACAGAAGACAAACAATAACTAGGAAAGTTGAAAAAATCTGGGAGCCCTTTTTCCCCGAGTCAAATAATAGAAGCCAGCAAGGTTTCTAGCCACTAAGGTTTATCCAAGGAGATTTGACAAGGGTAGATTTTGAAATTCAATGAGTATAACTAGCTAGATGCGAGGTAGAGAATGGTAGACAGGGGTGTGGGCCAGTCCCACGGAAAAATTATTTTGATGGGAGAGCATTCAGTGGTGTATGGTTATTCAGCTATTGCGCTCCCCTTACTAGGAATTGAGGCGGTTTGTCGTATTCAACCGGCTAGTCAGATGGTAACTTTTGATTTTGAAGATTCCCTTTCAACGGCCGTATTTGCAGCGCTTGATTCTTTAGATCAGTTGGAGGCCAAAATTTCTTATGAAATCGATTCAAAGATTCCTCAAAAACGAGGAATGGGATCCTCAGCTGCTGTATCGATAGCTGCCATTCGAGCTGTCTATACTTATTTTGAAGAGTCCCTATGTTTAGAAAAATTAGAAATGCTTGTCCATAAAGCAGAAAAGATTGCCCACAGCAATCCGAGTGGTCTTGATGCTAAAACCTGTCTATCTGATGTCCCTATCAAATTTAGTCGAGATACTGGCTTTGCTAGTTTGGCGGTCGCTTTGGGAGCCTATTTAGTGATTGCTGATTCAGGGATTCAGGGGCATACTCGTGAAGCGGTTGATAAGGTGGCGCAATTTGAGAAGACGAATCGTCCTCATCTGGCCACTTTGGGAAACTTGGCTGAACAAACTGAGCTTGCTATTAAAGCACACAATAGTCGTGAAGTCGGACGTCTCATGAGCTTAGCCCACAAAGAGTTAAGGGCGATTGGTGTTAGCCTACCTTTTGTAGATGAATTGGTGGAACAGGCGATAGTTGCCGGTGCTCTGGGAGCTAAAATGAGCGGTGGTGGTCTAGGTGGCTGTGTTATAGCTCTTGCAGCTACCTTGGAGGACGCATTTATGATTCGTGAAAAATTATTTGAAAAAGGAGCCCAGCAGGTATGGATAGAAAAAGTGTAACAGTCAAGTCCTATGCGAATATTGCTATTGTAAAATATTGGGGAAAGGCTGATGCAGAACGGATGATTCCATCAACCAGTAGTATCTCCCTAACACTCGACAATTTGTATACAACAACAACGGTCGGCTTCTTACCTCCTGAAACGAACAAGGACTTATTTTACATTAATGGTGTCCTGCAGGATGAAAAAGAACATAACAAAATTTCGGCGGTTATTGATCAGTACCGCAGCAATCCAAGTACTTATGTAAAAGTGGAGACGCAGAACAATATGCCTACTGCCGCAGGCCTGTCTTCTAGTTCCAGTGGTTTATCTGCTTTAGTGATGGCCTGTGATCAATTGTTTGCAACGGGCTATAGCAGATCTGAGTTGGCGCAAAAAGCTAAGTTTGCATCAGGTTCCTCTTCACGTTCTTTCTTTGGTCCAATAGCTGCTTGGGATAAGGCCTCTGGTGAGATTTATCAGGTAGAAACAGATCTAAAATTGGGAATGATTATGTTGGTTCTAGAGACTAACAAAAAACCAATTTCTAGCCGGGAAGGGATGAAAATTGCAAGTAGCACCTCAACGGTTTTTCAAGAATGGATTGATCAGTCTGAGAAAGATTATCAGGCCATGCTTGAGTATTTGAAAGAGGGCGATTTTACTAAAGTTGGACAATTGACTGAGAAAAATGCTTTGGCCATGCACCGAACTAATGAATATGCAACCCCATCCTTTAATTATTTGACACCGGAGTCCTATAAGGCGATGGAGTTGGTGAAAAACTTACGTCAACAGGGGCATGAGTGTTACTTCACGATGGACGCCGGTCCTAATGTTAAAGTCCTATGCAGGGAGTCAGATTTGGTAAACCTAAGTCAGATTTTTGAAAAGGATTATGGCTATCGAGTGATTAGTTCAGGAACAAAGGATCCAAGTTATGACGATTAAGGTAACCTCTTGCGGGAAACTCTATGTAGCCGGTGAATATGCTATCTTAACTCCTGGACAAACAGCTTTAATAAAAAATATTCCTATTTACATGCAGGCAAGTATGAGTCCTACTTCTCAGATTCAGCTCTCTTCGGATTTGTTTGACTATTCGGTTGGAATGGAGGCAGATGAGAATTATAGCCTAATACAGGACACCGTCAAGGTTTGGGCTCGTTATAGAGGTCTGGACCTAGCCAAGCTACCTCCATTTACATTAGAAATTTCAGGGAAGATGGAGGAGGATGGCTTGAAGTATGGTATTGGATCTAGCGGCTCTGTCACTATCTTGGTTTTAAAAGCCTTAGCGGCTTTTTCGGATTTGAAGCTGTCCCCAGATCTTCTTTTTCGACTGGCCTCCTACGTCTTATTAGCTCGAGGAGATAACGGATCAATGGGAGATTTGGCCTGTATAGCCTATGAGGACTTTATTAGTTTTCAAGCCTTTGATCGCAAGCGGGTACGCCGTTATTTAGAAAAGCATTCGTTACAGGAAACCCTAGCCTTGGATTGGGGCTATCAGATTGAGGTGCTCAAGCCTCACCTACCTGCTCAATTTTTAGTGGGCTGGACGCGTCAACCAGCCATTTCTAAGGACTTGATTCGGCAGGTGCAGGCGGCCATTGATCCTGAATTTTTAAAGGTAACCAATCGAGCAACTCTTCGTTGTAAAGAAGCACTCCTAAAAGGAGACGGTGCAGGGGTTAAAAACAGTTTGAATCAGATCAGTGATTTGTTAGAAAATCTCAGTCCGGCCATTTATACTGACAAGCTCTACCAATTACGAGCTATTGCTAGTCACTATGACGCTGTTGCGAAATCCTCTGGAGCCGGAGGGGGCGATTGTGGAATCGCTTTTGTTTTTGATAAAGACATTTTAGACCAATTGCTTCAGGAGTGGGAGCAAGTTGGGATTCAGCTACTGTATCAGGAGGACTTCTCATGAGGAATCGCAAAGATGAACATATCCAGTATGCACTGGCCTACCAATCATCCTACAATAGTTTTGACGACGTGGAGTTAATCCATTCTTCCTTACCGGATTTTGACTTGGCAGATATTGACCTCTCGACCCACTTTGCAGGTCAGGATTTTGAATTTCCTTTCTTTATTAATGCTATGACTGGTGGCTCAGAAAAAGCTGCTGTGGTAAACCGTAAATTAGCTCAGGTAGCTGAAGCCACAGGAATTCTGATGGTTACGGGATCTTATAGTGCGGCCTTACAAAATCCCAATGACCAATCTTATCCAACCAAAGAAGAATTTCCAAATTTGCTCTGTGCGACCAATATTGGTGTCGATAAACCTGTAGAATTAGGAATGCAGACAGTAGAGGAGATGGATCCCTTATTTTTACAAGTTCATGTAAATGTGATGCAGGAGCTACTAATGCCGGAAGGGGAACGTCAGTTCCAATCGTGGAAACAGAACTTAGCAGCTTATGCCAAGCAGATTCCGGTCCCGATTATTCTCAAGGAAGTTGGGTTTGGAATGGATGTCAAAACCATGAAAAAGGCCTTGAATCTAGGGATTCAAACCGTTGATATTTCAGGTCGTGGTGGAACTAATTTTGCCTACATTGAAAACCAACGAAGTGGCAAACGAAGTTATCTAGATAATTGGGGACAAAGCACAGTACAGGCTCTCTTAAATGCTCAGCCGTTGGTCGATGAACTTGAAATCATCGCGTCAGGAGGAGTGCGGCATCCCCTAGATATGGTAAAATGTATGGTTTTAGGTGCTCGAGCTGTCGGCTTGTCAGGAACAATGTTAGACTTGGTGGAGCGCCATACCGTTGCTGAGGTTATTGAAATTGTAAATGAGTGGAAAGAGGATTTGCGAATCATTCTATGTGCTCTAAACTGTCGAAATCTTGAGGATCTAAAATCTGTTGACTATATCTTGCATGGACGGTTAAGTTCTAATCAGCCCTGTGAGAAATGATAGTCATCTAGGTCTAGAGAATGATTTTTCTCTGAAAATTAGTGGTATAATGGTAGAGTTGAACTCTTGGGTTCAAAATCATCTAATTGAGGTGTTATGATGAATAAAGTAGCTATTGTTGCCGCCTATCGCTCTGCCATCGGTAGTTTCGGAGGCAGTTTAAAAGATATTGAAATAGCTGATTTAGGAGCACAGGTCTTACGGACCGCCTTGGAGAAGAAAAACATACCAGCTGAGGTAGTGGAAGAGGTTATTTTCGGAAATGTTCTCTCTGCTGGACATGGTCAAAATATTGCTCGTCAAATAGCTGTTCGTGCCGGGATTCCAGAAACTACCTCTGCCTATACTGTCAATAAGGTTTGTGGTTCTGGTCTTAAGTCTGTCCTTCTAGCCGCACAATCGATTTTACTGGGTGATAATCACGTTGTTGCTGCAGGTGGTATTGAGATTATGAGTCAGGCTCCCTACCTTTCCAAAGCCAGTCGCTTTGGGAATAAGTTGGGGAACATGGTCTTGGAAGACTCTCTATTAAAAGATGGTTTAACCGATGCCTTTCAAGATATTCATATGGGGATCACTGCTGAAAATGTTGCAGAAAAATATGACATTAGTCGGGAAGAACAAGATTCCTTTGCCTATTTAAGTCAAGAAAAAGCAGCTAACGCCATTGCGAGTGGACGATTTGTGGATGAAATTGTTCCAATTACCATTCGGGAGCGAAAGGGCGAGCGTGTTTTTCAAGAAGATGAATACCCTCGCTTAACTCCATTCGAAAAATTGGCAACCTTACGACCAGTTTTCAAACCGGATGGAACTGTTACGGCCGCAAATGCTTCTGGAATTAACGATGGCTGTGCTGTAGTACTACTAATGTCTGAGGAAAAGGCGCGTGAACTTGGTCTAGAAGTTCTAGCCTATATTGAATCTTATGCAACAAGTGGCTTAGATCCAGCCTACATGGGCTTGGGGCCGGTTCCGGCAACTCGTAAAGCTCTTGAGAAAATTGGTTTGACAACTGAGGATTTAGATTTGGCTGAGTTGAATGAAGCTTTTGCAGCTCAAGCGATACCGGTCATTTCAGAACTCAAGTTAGATCCAAAAATAGTAAATGTGAATGGTGGGGCTACCGCACTTGGACATCCAATTGGCGCTAGTGGAAGCCGGATCTTGGTGACCCTCATCCATGAATTGTTGAAACAAGAAAAGGAGTTAGGGCTCTGTTCACTTTGTGTCGGAGGAGGTCAAGGGATTTCTTTGATTATTTCCAATGGACAAAGTCGTTCATAAGGAGTCAGGACAGAAGACATGATGAAAATCGGAATTGATAAGATTGGCTTTGCGTTTCCAGAATTTGTATTGGATTTAGCTGACTTGGCTGCAGCTCGGAATGTCGATCCGAATAAATTTAAGATTGGGCTACTTCAGTCGGAGATGGCCGTTACTCCAGTGACACAAGACATTGTTAGCCTGGGGGCACAAGCAGCTGCATCGATTTTGACGGAAGAAGACAAGCAAGCCATTGATATGGTTATTGTAGGTACCGAGTCGAGTGTGGATCAGAGTAAAGCAGCAGCTGTTGTCATCCATAGTCTACTAGGGATTCAACCCTTTGCTCGTTCTATCGAAATGAAAGAAGCCTGTTATGGCGCAACGGCTGGTCTCAGTCTTGCCAAAACGCATATTGCTCAGAATCCAGACTCAAAAGTCCTAGTGATCGCGAGTGATATTGCCAAATACGGGATTGCATCCGGTGGAGAGCCTACTCAGGGAGCTGGTGCTGTGGCAATGCTTGTGACGGCAGATCCAAGCATCTTGGTTTTAAATTCAGATAATGTTTGCCAAACACGAGACATCTATGATTTTTGGAGACCCAATGATGATAAATACCCACGTGTGGATGGGAAATATTCAACCAAGCAGTATACAGACTGTCTAACCACTACCTTTGACTATTATAAGAAAAAGACTGGTAAGGATCTGGAAGATTTTGCGGCTATGTGTTTGCACATTCCTTTCCCAAAACAGGGGTTAAAAGGTTTGCGTGCAATTGCTGCTAACGAAGATACCTTGACTCGTTTGACAGACCGTTTCTATGAAGCCATTATCTACAACCAGGTGGTTGGGAATATTTATACAGGATCAATTTTCCTTTCCTTCTTGTCCTTGCTTGAAAATTCTCAAGCACTCACAGCTGGGGATGAAATTTTATTCTATAGCTATGGAAGTGGAGCTGTTTGTGAAATTTTCAGTGGTCGCTTAGTAGAAGGATATCAAGCCTATCTTCAAGAGAAGCGAATGGTGGATTTAAACCAACGAACAAAAGTCTCAGTTGAGGAGTATGAAAAAATCTTCTTTGAAGAGATCGTTTTGGATGAAGCTGGTAATTCCATTGATTTGAATTCAGATGAAAGTCCTTACGCTTTAGAGAAAGTAGTCGAGTTCAAACGGATTTATCATTCGTAAGAGGGGACGAAAGTCCCCTTTTTAGAAAAGGAAATGATGTCAATGTTTTCAGGTTTTTATAAGCGATCGAGACAGGATCGCATTACACTTCTCCACAAAGAAAGAAATCTAGCAGAGGAGAACTTGGCTACTTTAGTTGAAGATACCAATCTGCCGGAGACGATTGCAGGAAAGATGGTTGAAAACCATCTAGGAACCTTTTCTCTTCCTTTTGCGGTCTTGCCAGAGATTCGTGTGAACGGCCAGAGCTATTCAGTTCCGATGGTAACGGAGGAACCTTCTGTTGTGGCAGCAGCCTCTTTTGGAGCCAAAATTATTGGTCGTTCAGGTGGTTTTGAAACCTATATGAACAAGCGCCAGATGATTGGCCAAGTGGCTCTTTTTGAAGTGGAAAATGTTGAAAAGGCCCAAGAGTTTATCCAGAAAGAAGAAGCAACCCTTCTACAGATAGCCAATCAAGCCTACCCTTCTATTGTGAAAAGAGGTGGGGGTGCACGTCAGCTGACAGTTGAGGTAAAAGAGGCTTTTCTGATTGTTTATCTCCATGTAGATGTTCAAGAGGCTATGGGAGCGAATATCTTGAATACTATGCTGGAAGCCCTCAAGCAACCTTTGGAAGCGATGAGTCAGGGCAAGACCTTGATGGGGATTCTTTCCAATTATGCTACAGATTCATTGGTGACAAGCCGTTGTCAAGTCCCTATTGCCAATCTTGCACTGAACAAAGCAGATGCTACCCATTTAGCTGATAAAATCGCCTGGGCTAGTTTGTTAGCTCAGGTGGATCCCTATCGAGCAGCAACCCATAACAAAGGGATTTTTAATGGGATTGACGCAGTTGTTGTTGCGACCGGGAATGATTGGCGTGCTATTGAAGCAGGTGCCCATGCCTATGCTAGCCGCGACGGGGCTTACAGAGGTTTATCAACTTGGAAGATCGAAGGGGACAATCTTATCGGAGAGATTACCCTTCCCTTACCAATTGCGACTGTAGGTGGATCCATTGGCCTCAATCCCAAAGTTGCTGCATCCTTCGATATGCTGGGAGATGTGAAAGCTAAAGAATTAGCGGCTATCATTGCCTCTGTTGGTCTTTGCCAAAATTTTGCGGCCTTAAGGGCATTGGTGACAACTGGAATCCAATCAGGGCACATGAAATTACAGCTTCAATCGCTGGCCTTGCATGCAGGTGCCCGAGTTGAGGAAGTGGCTGACTTGGTTGCTGCACTGCGAAAAACTGCTCATCCAAACTTGCAAGCAGCTAAGGAATTATTGAAAAACCTGAGAAGCTAGACCTAGTAGTTGGACAAATGAGTAGGAGTGGGACTAGGACAAAATTTTATCTTGAATCATTCCCGTTGTCTCTGATCCGAGGTATACCAAGGGAATAGAAGAGTATAAAAAGAAAAATCGCCACGGTAAA
>NZ_JAOBSU010000081.1:0-7913 GCF_025447695.1 Streptococcus danieliae
AAGTGATAGATAAACTACAAGAAGTGATTCAAAATTTGCATTGGTCTGATCTAAAATCTATTGTCCATAGAGAATGGCTTTTTTCAGATTTTGAATTTCAATGAGTATAAAATGCTTTCCCACTTAAGCTAGAAGGTCTGGTTAAAGGAAAAACGCTGTGGGGAAAGCACTCCCACACAACGTTTCATCACTTATTCTTAAAGCACGGCATCCCGCATTTTATAGCCAACCCCTCGAACAGTCTCGATGTAACTAGCCTGGCCTGGAACATCAATTTTACTGCGAAGATAGCGGATATAAACATCCACGATATTGGTACCAGACGGGTTCTCGTATTTCCAAATCCGCTCCAACAGCTCTTCCCGGCTAAGGGCACTGGAACTAGCCATCAGGGTCACTAGCAGATCATACTCGCGGCGGGTTAGGGCTAGCGGCTCCCCATTGCGGTAAACCAAATGGTTTACCAAATCAACCGTCAGATGGCGATGCTTGGTTATTTTTTGCATTTGGCTGCAATGTTTGTCAATAAAATCCCGCCCTCTAAATATAGAGGCAATTTGCTCCAACAAAATCGATGCCACAAAGGGCTTCACGGCTGCTAAGACCGCATAACGTTGGATGAGTTCCTGCTGCAGCTGCAGATCCTCGGGACTAGCCAAGGCAATCAACACCGCTGCAGGCCGAACCTGTTCCAAGGTTTTGAAAAAGGCTTGATTGACTTCCAGGCCGGCTTGAAGGTCAAAAAGAAATAAGTCAATCGCTCTGGTAGCTGCTAATTCAAGAGCCTCCTGCTGGTCTTCAAGCCACTGAACTTCATATCCAGCAGACTCCAACTCAAGGCTGAGGAAACGAGCCAAGTGGCAGTCCTGTTCAATTAGTACAATACGTTTCCCCATAAGACCTCCTTATTCTTCAGAATACCAAGAGTAGTGATAGATTCCTTCTTTATCTTTTCGTTCATAAGTATGGGCACCGAAGTAATCCCGTTGAGCTTGAATCAAGTTGGCTGGTAAATCAGCAGCTCGATAGCTATCGTAATAGTTAATCGCGCTCGCAAAGGTTGGAACTGGGACTCCGTGCTGGATCGCCAAGGCTACAACCTCACGCACCGCAGCTTGATAATCTGCAGTCACTTGACGGAAATAGTCATTCAAGAGAAGATTTGGTAGATCAGCATCTTCCTTGTAGGCATCTGTAATTGTTTGCAAGAAACGAGCACGGATAATACATCCTGCACGCCAGATCGATGCAATCTCCCCAAATGGTAGATTCCAATTCTCTTCCTTACTAGCCACGCGCAATTGTGCGAAACCTTGTGCGTACGACATAATTTTTGAGAAGTAAAGGGCCTTACGGATTTTCTCAATCAACTCTGCCCGATCCCCTTCATAAGCTAGCGCAGAAGGTCCTGCTAGAACTTTGCTAGCTGCTAAACGCTCTTCCTTGTAGGTCGAGATATAACGTGCAAACACAGATTCTGTAATCAAGGGGAGTGGAACTCCAAGATCCAGAGCGGATTGACTGGTCCACTTACCTGTTCCCTTGTTACCAGCTGCATCCAAAATATAATCAACAATTGGTCCATCTTGACCTTGGTCATCCTTGCGGCGAAGAATATCGGCTGTGATTTCAATCAGATAGGAATCCAATTCTCCTTGGTTCCACTCGGTGAAAATATCAGCCATCTCTTCTGCAGACAAACCAAGCAGACCTTTCATAAGGTCATAACTTTCAGCAATCAATTGCATGTCCCCATACTCAATTCCGTTGTGGACCATTTTTACATAGTGACCGGCACCATTTGGACCAATATAAGTCACACAAGGAGCGCCATCTTCAGGCGCCTTGGCAGAAATTTCTTCCAAAACATCAGCAACCAATTCATAGGCCTCTTTTTGACCACCTGGCATGATGGATGGCCCTTCCAAGGCTCCCTTTTCACCACCAGAAACACCTGTTCCGATAAAGTTAATGCCAGAATCTGCTAGCTCCTCATTCCGACGAATGGTATCTTTGTAGAAGGTGTTTCCTCCATCAATAAGGATATCCCCTTTGTCCAAGTAAGGAAGGAGCGCTTGAATAGTCGCGTCCGTACCTGCACCCGCCTGAACCATCAACATAATGCGACGTGGTTTTTCAATCGATGCCACAAATGATTCCACATCATAGCTCGGCACAAAATTCTTATCGGGATGGCTTGCAATAACATCCTCTGTCTTTTCTTTACTACGGTTATAAATAGCAACCGTATAGCCACGAGACTCAATATTGAGCGCTAAATTGCGTCCCATAACAGCCATACCAACAACACCAAAATTTGCTTTTGACATGAGTTTCTCCTTAAACTATTTGCTTCCATTATACCACCTAAAAAAATCTTCTGCAATTTTTCGAAAACGACAAAAAAGAGGCTGGGACAAAAGTCTAGCCTCTCTCTTTATGATTAGCAAAATACCTTTGACGCAGTAGTTGATTGGGTCTAACAGCATTATATGCTGTTAGAGAGTACCAAATCTTGTTTGCGAAGCAAACTCCACTCGTTCGCCTTTTAGGCTCCGAACCTGACCTAATCAACCTTGCGGGGTTGAAAAGGTTCGGGGAACCTTTTCAACCCGAGCCAAGGAATAAGAAAGCGAATAAACTAAATTTTTTCAAATTTAGTTCTGTCCCACTCCCAAATAAGGGTCAATCTTCTGTAAATAGGTCTTGAAGAGAAGCAAAAGGACTATTCTCTTTCTTGGCCTCAGCCTGCTGCTGAAGATAATCTTCCTCTGAGAGAACCTGCCAGGATTGCCCCTGAGGCATACTTGCTTCCGTTTCTTCTTCTGGTGTCAGAACTTTGAGCGGAATTTCTAACAAGATATTGTCTGCGACACTGTCTTCCAGACTAATCCCCTCTCCCTCAATCGGTAGTAAATATAGGGCTTCCTCATCGCTCAAGGCAGAAGCTTCTTCAGAATCTCCAAAAACCTCTGTAATCAGACGATTTTCTTCAAGGACCACAGGCTCTAAACTTCGACTAGAGGCCAGTGTAATCTCATAGGACAACTGGTAGTCTAGGAAATAGAGTCCTTTTTCATAAGTCACTTTCCCAACGGCCCGCAAGTGCTGTAAATCCAAAATCTCTGGATTCCGCTCCTGAAGGGATTTCAATAAATCTAGTTCTTGGTCAAAGCTAAGGCCATCCGGCTGACGGCGAATTTCTTGTAAATGAAACATGGTTCTCCTTACATTTCTTCCAAACGAGCAATCCGTTCAGGAATCGGTGGGTGGGTGTAGAACAGCCACTGGAGGCTGCTGGTCTTACGAGGTTCATTGATGTAGAGTGCCGCACTGGCATCATCTACGGGACGCTTGCTAGCTGGTCCCCCTTCTAGTTTTTGAAGGGCGGAAATCATCCCTTTGGGATTGCGTGTCAATTCCACACTGGAAGCATCTGCCAAAAACTCCCGCTGACGGGAAATGGCTAGCTGCACCAAGGTTGCTGCCAAGGGGGCCAAGACAATCGCCAACAAGGACAAGAGAAGAAAAATCACATTGGCAGCTCCCTGTTGGTTCTCATCAGAGGACGAACGCCGACGGCCACCCATACTGTACCAGAGATTTCTCCCAGCTATATTGGATAACATGGTCACCGCACTGGTCAAGGCCACAGCAATAGTCGAAATGCGAATATCATAATTACGGATGTGACTGACTTCATGGCCCATCACCGCTTCTAACTCTTGACGGTTCATCATATTTAACAAACCTGTCGTCGCAGCAACGGCAGCATTTTTGGGATTGGAACCTGTTGCAAAGGCATTAGGGGACGGATCTTGAACCACATAGACCCGTGGCATGGGAATCTGCGCCACTAACGCCATATCTTCCACAATATGGTAGTAGTCTGGATAATCCTTCTCCTGAATCTCCCGGGCTCCGTTCATATACATGACCATTTCCGTCGCTTGGAAAATCATGCTCAGAGCATAGATACCACCAATGATAAAGGCTGTTAAAACACCGCCCCAGACATTCCCCAACCAGAGATAACCAACTGCAGCTCCCATCAAAGCCAAGAGGAGAAAAAAGACAAAGAGCAGTACCCAAGTACGCCTTTTATTACTTGCAATTTGGTCAAATAACATGTCAGTCTCCTAGCCCATTGCTTCCAAAATCAATTTTCGGAACTGCCTTTTCTGCTTCAGGAATTTGTAGGAAGTCCTCTGGTTGAAAATGGAAAAAGTTGGCAATAATATTGGTCGGAACCGTCTCTAATTTTGTGTTGTATTTAGCGGTTACACTGTTATAGAGCTGCCGTGAGTAGGCTATTTTATTTTCTGTATTGGTCAATTCCTCTTGTAGCTGCAAGTAGTTCGTATTGGCTTTCAAATCTGGGTAATTCTCTGCAATCGCAAAAACACCTGACACCTGACGACTAAGTGCATCACTGGCTGCCATAGCCTCAGCTGGACTCGCCGCTTGCTGAACCTGGGTGCGGAGGCTAGTAATTTTATCCAGGGTAGACTGTTCGTACTTACCATAGCCTTTCACCGTTTCAATCAAATTCGGAATTAAATCATTACGGCGCTTTAATTGTACATCGATCTGACTCCAAGCTTCCTGGGTCTGCATACGGGCACGAATCAGGCCATTATAAGCCACCACTCCAAAAATAAGTAGGACAATCAAAATTCCAATAATAAGCAACATTTAGCGACATCCTTCCTTCTATAAAGCTAGTACTAGTATATCAAAATTAGGGGTAAATGTGTTAGAATAAAGGGAAAGAGGGAGGGGTTATGAAACCAGAATTATTCTACCAAAAACTTGAAGAACAGGGATTTTCTCTGACGGAAAAACAAAAGCAACAATTTGAAGATTACTATAAATTACTAGTTGAATGGAATCAAAAAATCAATCTTACAGCCATCACGGAAAAAAACGAAGTCTACCTCAAGCACTTCTATGACTCCTTGGCTCCTGTCCTCATGGGCGAGATTACCAATCAGCCCCTAGAGCTACTTGATATCGGAGCGGGAGCTGGTTTTCCGAGTCTACCTATGAAAATTTTACTACCTGAACTAGAGGTCACCATTATTGACTCGCTCAATAAACGTATCCAGTTCCTAGAGCTGCTGGCTGACAAACTTCAGCTAGACAAGGTTCACTTTATCCATGGCCGTGCCGAAGATTTAGGGCAGGACAAGACCTACCGGGCCCACTTTGATATCGTCACCGCCCGAGCAGTCGCGCGACTTCCTATCCTTGCAGAATTGACAATTCCCTTTCTCAAAATCGGTGGTCGCCTCCAAGCCCTCAAAGCCAGCGATGCACAAGAAGAGATCCAGGAAGCCCAAAACGCTTTAACCAGCCTTTTCACCAAGCTTGTTCAATCTCAAAACTACCAACTGCCCAATGGCGATCCCCGTACCTTAACAACCTTGGAAAAACGCAAAGAAACGCCTAACAAATATCCACGCAAGGCCGGGATTCCCAACAAACGCCCCTTATAGAAGAAAAAAGACAGAAATTGCAACTTCTGTCTTTTCTTTTCGAATAAATAAAGTAAAGAGGGACTTCCTTACGGATTCATATTCACCCGGTGCCATTCATTAATAACATAAGCCAATTGTCCGACCTGGTAAAGACCAACACCACTAATTTCCGTAGAAGCTGTTGTGGTCCCACCTAGACCAGCGGTATAAAGAGCTACCAAATAAGGCGTCTCCTCATAAACAACCGCATTCACATTCAAGGCTTCATTGACATAGCCTGGTTTTTGATCAATTTTAAGACCTGGTAAGAGACTCTTGTAGTACTCGCCTGGGAAAGATTCACCCGTCAAGCGTAGAATCTCAGAATATTTTTTCTGGTCCTTCCAGAGGTGCTCCAATACCTGGATGAAGTAATCCGTTGTGGTTTTGTTTTGTAAGGAGATCGTTTTAATCTCAGCAGACTTGGAGGTTCCATAACGGTCATACATGCTATAAACCTTATCCATTCCCCCCAAGCGTTCCGCTAGCGCATAGGCTGGGGTATTTTCAGAATAAACAAGAGAATACACCTGCATATCTGGGATCGTCATCATCCCACCAAAAGCAGCCACATAGTTGTCATGCTCCCCCTGGTATTCATATTGGGTATTAGTGATATCGAATTCATCTTCGAGACTTAATTTCCCCTTGGCCACTTCATCCATAACCAACATATTGAGCGGAAGCTTGTAAGTGGAACCCGCTGTCATCGGCTGAGTATCATTAAAGGAGAAACGTTCATTACTGTTAATATTTTTATAGGAAAAAGCAACCTGTGAATGATCAATCCCATACTCGTCCATATAAGCTTTAACCGTGTCCTCTAATGACAAATTCGCATAATCATAGTAGAGGCCATAGCTATTCATCGTATCCTCATCCTCGGCCATGACTTTTTGCTTGGCAGCCTTACTTTTATTGGTTGGAACTACCTTTTCTTCTTCAGTCTCTTGTTCCTTTTTTTCCTCTTGTTTCTTCCCAGTTATTTGACCAACCATTTGGGAAAATAAATTAGAGTCGGAATTTGATCCTGCCACAAAGACAGCAGCAATAAAGGCTAGAGAGGCTAGCCCAATCAATAATCCAACAATCCACTTACTATACTTCTTCATAATTCCTCACCTTATAAAATTTCAACTCATATATTATAAGACATCTAAAATTAAAAAACAATAGGAAACAAAAAAGTTCGAGTGGGAAAACTCGAACTTTTTTCTTAAGCCATAGCAGGATCTAATACTTCACCAATGGCAGCTAGACGCTCAACAACCTCTGCCTCTGTCAAACCATTCTCCGAAACATAACGGTTACGAGGATGAACACGACATTCGTGGCTGCATCCACGAAGGTATTTATCTTCATTCTCAACTGAAGTCAAGATGCGACGATTACAGAAAGGATTTCCACAGTTTACATAACGTTCACATGGAGTTCCATCAAACCAATCTTTTCCGACCACAACTGGATTTACATGGTTGATGTCAACAGCAATCCGCTCATCGAAAACGTACATTTTTCCATCCCAAAGCTCTCCTTGAACTTCTGGATCTTTTCCATATGTTGCGATTCCTCCGTGAAGCTGACCAACATCTTTGTAACCCTCACGAACCATCCAACCAGAGAATTTCTCACAACGAACACCACCGGTACAGTAAACAACCACCCGTTTATCCATAAATTCTTCCTTATGGTCCCGAACCCATTGTGGCAATTCACGGAAATTACGGATATCTGGACGAATAGCACCTCGGAAATGACCCAAATCGTACTCGTAGTCATTTCGGGTATCCAAAACAATCGTATCCTCATCCAAAAGCGCTTCTTTAAATTCTTTTGGTGATAGGTAAGCTCCGGTTGTTTCAAGCGGATTGATATCCGCATCAAAATCATTGTCCTCTAGACCAAGGTGAACAATCTCTTTTTTATAACGAACAAACATCTTTTTAAAAGCTTGCTCTTCTTCTAAGTCAATTTTAAACCAAAGATCTTCCATTCCTGGTAGTGAGTGAACATAGTCCATATACTTCTGAGTTGTTTCAAAGTCACCAGAAACGGTCCCGTTGATCCCCTCATCCGCTACCAAAATCCGACCTTTCAGACCAATCGACTTACAAAAGGCCAAGTGGTCTTTGGTAAACTGTTCCGCATTTTCAATCGGAACATACTTGTAATACAATAGAACACGAATATCTTTTGCCATAAGATTTCATTCTCCTTTAAACTAACATTTGAATTTCAAATTCAATCCATTATAACTTGAAATGAAGGAAAACCCAAGGGTTTTTACTTAAAAGCAAGAAAAAAAGCCCCGAAGGGCAAGAACTCCGCCAGTAGGACTCGAACCTACGACATCATGATTAACAGTCATGCGCTACTACCAACTGAGCTATGGCG
>NZ_JAOBSU010000082.1:0-7675 GCF_025447695.1 Streptococcus danieliae
TTGGCTCGGTAGCTCAGTTGGTAGAGCAATGGATTGAAGCTCCATGTGTCGGCGGTTCGATTCCGTCTCGCGCCATTTCTTTTTAGCATAAGCGGGTGTAGTTTAGTGGTAAAACTACAGCCTTCCAAGCTGTTGTCGCGAGTTCGATTCTCGTCACCCGCTTTGAACGAAAGTTCAATGATAATTTCCAAGTCATAGACTTGGGCGCGTAGCTCAGGTGGTTAGAGCGCACGCCTGATAAGCGTGAGGTCGGTGGTTCGAGTCCACTCGTGCCCATAGGAGAATTACTCAAGAGGCTGAAGAGGACGGTTTGCTAAATCGTTAGGTCGGGTAACCGGCGCGGGGGTTCGAATCCCCCATTCTCCGTTGTGAAGTAAGGTTGGGATAGGATCCTAACCTTCTTATTTTATCCTTTTTAGTGGTGAATCTATGAAAAAATTTCGCATGTCAAAGACAGTTCTCCTTACAGGTTTAGCTTCGATTCTAGTCTTGGGATTACTGTTTTTTTCTTACCCTTCTGTAGTTGTCCAGCAGACCAATCGAGCTGTTTCGTTTTTGAGCCGGATCCTGCACCAGCCCTTTGGACTGTTGCGGCAGGCTGAGATTGATTTTTCTAATTTGTTTTATGCTTATGAAGAAAACAAAGACTTGAAGCAGCGACTTTATGCCATGGATGAGGAAGTCAACCAAGTCGAGTCTCTAAAAAAAGAGAATGAAGAATTGCGGCAACAGTTAGGTTTACAGTCACAGTTTAAGGACCGCAAAGTGATCCAGGCAGCGGTAATCGATCGCCTACCGGCTACTTGGGCCAATCGTTTGCTGATTGATAAGGGGTCTAAAGAGGGGCTGGTTGAGGACATGTACGTCGTGGCGCATGGAGGACTGGTGGGGCAAGTTTTGGAGGTGTCTGAGGATACCAGTGTTGTAGCCCTGTTAACCTCTAAGCAGGAATCGCTGCCGATCCCCGTGAAAATTAATACGGGTTCAAAAGATATTTTTGGAATTATTAAGTCCTATGATCCTGTACAGGAATTGGTCACAGTCAGTCAGTTAAATGCTGGTGATGAGATTCCTAAAGGAGCACGAGTGATGACTTCTGGTCTGGGTAATATGCCAGTCAAGGACATTCCCTTGGGTCAAGTTGAGTCGAGTAAACAAAATAGTCATAATCTGGAGCGGGAAGTCTATGTAAAACTATCGGCAACTAGTCTGGATTTTTCAACAGTCAGTGTGGTGGGTCAATAATGAAAGCAGTTTGGAATCTTCTTCAAATCCTTGGTTTCTTTCTCTTTCTCTGGTTTGTAGATCAACAATTGTCCCTTTTTGTGTCCTATCTAATTCCCAATCATTGGTATCCTGTTGTTCATGGTAGCTTGCTATTTCTGCTATTTGCTTCGGTCTTTTTCTCAACCTTTGCTTTATTAGGGGCAAGTTTGATTGCCGGTTTGCTTTTGGATAGCTATGTTTTCCATTCCCTAGGAGTTCTCTTAGTTCTGCTTCCCCTCTGTGTTTTGTTTGTAACCAGTTTTAACCGTTTATTTTTACGGAATATCTGGACGATCTTATTGGCAACTGTTTTGTTGATTAGTCTGTTTGAAGGCCTGTACTTTGGGGCTGCAAACTTGATGGGAATGGTCAGCCTGGATTGGACGGATTTTGTGGCCCTAAGTTTGGCGCCGAGTTTAGCGGTCAACCTCCTTTTAAGTTTATTGGTAACTCCCCTCTTTCGTTTTTTCCTAGCCAAATCTTGATTTCGATTGAAAAAAGAGTTGAAAAGGTTTAAAATATAAGAAGGGAAAAAAATGCGGAGGGAATCATGTCTTTTTCTGATTTAAAATTATTTGCTCTGTCGTCAAATCAGGACCTGGCTAAGCGTGTGGCAGCTGCGATTGGTATGGAATTGGGAAAATCCAGTGTGCGTCAGTTTTCAGATGGGGAGATCCAAGTAAATATTGAGGAATCAATTCGTGGGAAACATGTTTATATTCTTCAATCAACGAGCTCACCTGTAAATGACAATCTCATGGAAATTCTGATTTTGGTAGATGCTTTGAAACGGGCGAGTGCAGAATCTGTGAACGTAGTTATGCCTTATTATGGCTATGCCCGTCAGGACCGGAAAGCACGAGCTAGGGAGCCGATTACATCCAAGCTTGTGGCAGATATGCTGCAGGTGGCAGGGGTTAACCGTCTCTTGACTATTGATTTGCATGCCGCTCAAATCCAGGGATTCTTTGACATTCCCGTGGACCACTTGATGGGGGCGCCACTAATTGCAGATTACTTCGAACGTCGGGGAATGGTTGGAGATGACTATGTTGTTGTCAGTCCAGACCACGGAGGAGTGACTCGGGCTCGGAAATTGGCTGAGTTTTTACGAACTCCGATTGCCATTATTGACAAACGGCGTTCTGTTGATAAGATGAATACCAGTGAAGTCATGAACATTATCGGGAAGGTTGAAGGGAAGACTTGTATCCTCATTGATGATATGATTGATACGGCTGGTACGATTGCTCATGCTGCAGATGCCTTACAAGAAGCGGGAGCAGTTGAAGTTTATGCGAGCTGTACTCACCCAGTATTATCAGGCCCAGCGATGGATAATATTCAAAATTCAGCCATTAAGAAGTTGGTTGTTTTGGATACGATTGATCTCCCAGAAGATCGCTTGATTGATAAGATTGTTCAGATTTCAACGGCAAATCTGTTGGCAGAGGCTATTATTCGGATTCATGAGAAACGTCCGTTGTCTGGTTTGTTTGCCTTGAACAAAAACAAATAGTTATCAATCATTGGCTTAAAATGTTTTTGTGAATGAATACAATAAGGCTAGGACATCTGTCCCAGCCTTTTATAGTTTTTTCGAGTTTGCTTCGCAAACAAGATTTGGTACTCTCTAACAGCATACAATGCTGTTAGACCCAATCAGCTACTGCGTCAAAGGCATTTTGTTAATCAAAGTCAATGGGGTTAGACTTTTGTCTCCCCCCTCAAAGTGGGACAGCAGGATGAGCTAAGGTAGTTATAAACTAAAAGAGTATACGATTAAGGTGGATGTCTGATGGAGATAGTTCAGTCCAGGGGCTTGGTTCTTTACAATCGTCCCTATCGGGAAAAGGATCGTCTGGTTAAAATTTTTATAGAGAAGGCTGGGAAGCGGATGTTTTTTGTCCGCAATGTAGAGAAGTCCCAGCGTTTGGCTCAGATCCAGCCCTTGGTTGTTGGAGATTATATTTTTAAGTTGCGGCAGGAGGGCTTGGGTTATATTGATGAAGTCAGTGTCGAGACAGCCTATCCGAAGATTCAGGGAGATATTTATTCCTTGGCTTATGCCTCCTATGTATTGGCTTTGGCAGATGCTAGTATTCAGGATGGGCAAGCAGATCCAGCCCTTTTTCAATTTGTTACCAAGACTTTGGACTTGATGGAAGCAGGTTTGGATTATGAGGTCTTGACCTTGATTTTTGAAATGCAGATTTTAGATCGGTTTGGGACTCGTCTGGTGCTGTCGGAATGTTGTTTTTGCCATCGGTCAGGGCTTCCTTTTGATTATAGTTTTGTCTATGATGGGGTACTGTGCCCGGACCATTATGAGCAGGATGTCCATCGGGCGCATTTCAAGCCTAACTGCCTCTTTCTTTTGGAGCGGTTTCAGGCTGTTTCTCTGGAGGAATTAGAGAGCATCCGTTTGTCTAAAGAAACCAAGGCTGACTTGCGTCAGACTCTTGATACTTTTTACCAAGAATATGTCGGCATTCAATTGAAGGCCAAGAAATTTCTAGATTCCCTAGATGAGTGGGGGAGTTTGTTGAAGGAGAGAAAATGAAACGTATTGCCATTGATGCTATGGGGGGCGATGCTGCGCCTCAGGCCATTATTGAAGGTGTTTTGAGAGCTCGTGATGAGCTGTCCGATGTGGTGTTTCAGGTGTATGGGGATCAAGAGCAGATCTTACCGCTGATTGAGAATGCTGATCGGATCGAGATTGTTCATACTAAGGAAAAAATTGAAGGGGATGATGAGCCAACGCGGGCTATTCGGCGCAAAAAGGATGCCAGCATGGTCTTGGCGGCTAAGGCAGTTAAGGATGGCCAGGCGGATGCCCTTTTATCTGCTGGTAATACCGGTGCCCTTCTCGCGGCTGCTTTCTTTATTATCGGCCGGATCAAAGGAATTGACCGGCCAGGTTTGCTGACGACGCTTCCCAGTCAAACTGGGCAAGGGTTTGTGATGATGGATTTGGGGGCCAATGCGGAGAGTAGTCCCAAACACCTGGAACAGTATGCCCTAATGGGCTCTTTCTATGCTAGCCAGGTTCGGGGGATTCAGAATCCGCGAGTTGGTTTGCTGAATAATGGCTCAGAAGCTGGTAAGGGAGACTCCTTGCGGAAGGAGGCTTACGAGCTGCTGGCAGCTCGAGAAGATTTGAACTTTATTGGTAATGTAGAAGCTCGGGATTTGATGAGCCAGGTAGCGGATGTTGTTGTGACAGATGGTTTTACGGGCAATGCAGTCCTCAAGACGATGGAGGGAACAGCCTTGGGTATTCTTAGCCAGTTAAAATCGACTATTTTAGCTGGAGGGCTACGGGCCAAGCTGGGAGCCTGGTTGTTGAAACCGAGTCTTCAAGCAATGCGTCAAAGTCTGGACTATACTGAAGCTGGAGGAGCCATGCTTTTTGGTGTGAAGGCTCCCGTTGTTAAGGCCCATGGTTCCAGTGATGCCAAGTCGATTTACTACACAATCAAACAGGTTGCCTCCATTCTGGAGAGTCAGATTGTTGACCAAGCCAAGGACGTTTTCCAAGCTGATCAGGTTGAGAAAGAATAGGACGTTATAAAAAGGTTTTTGGGATGGAATCCCAAAAACCTTTTTATATTATCTCCCCGGCGGGTAAATATAGGTCAACTGACCCCAGCCGCGGCTGGGGTCAAACCAGCCACGATAGTTGCGGATACTTCCCTGACCGTTATAGTTGGCTTCTTTGACCTGGATGGCTTGGGTGGAATTAACGTGGGTGACCAGGGCTACGTGGCCGTAGCTGCCATCGTCCCAGCAGGCGATGGCACCGACGCGGGGTTCTGAGCCAGTGGCAAAACCGAGGGATTGGGCAGACTGGGCCCATTGGCCACCGTTACCCCACCAGTCACCAACCCAGGGGACTAAGCGTTTGACGCCCCAGGTGCATTGGCCGACGGGATAGGTGGGTGCGGGGTAGATAGCGGGAAAGGGATCCGCTGTATTTGTTGAGGTCTCCGGTGGTTGATTGAAGCTAGGGACTGGTTGAAAGGTCTTACGGTAGAGAATTTGTTCGTGACCCTGTTGGAAGGCCTGGAGTTGGATGTCAGCTGTCTCAGTAGTGGGCAGGTCCAAGCTCAGCTGGTAGAGGGCTGGACTGATTTGTTGCAGGGGATAGGCTTGATGATTCAGGAGAAGCTGGGCTTGTTCCAGAGTCTGAGCTCTGGAGATTACTACATGCAGAGTCCGATCTTCCTGCTGGACTTGGACTTGTGGTTTTAGTTTGTCGAGTGGGATTTGGTAGTCAGCCAATGGATAGACTTGGCTTTGTCCTTGATCAAAGCTGATTTCAATCTGGGCTTGGATGGGACTCCCAGCTAGTTCTTGGTTGAGATCAATCGTGGTTTGGAAACTTCCAGATGTATTTTCTAGGCTTAGAGGGTAGGTCTTGGGCTCTTGGTGGTCTTGTCTAATCTGCAAGCGAGCTTGCTTAATGGCTGGACTGGCTGGTGCAGGTTTGAGCTGAAAGAGCAGGAGTCCTTGATCCAGTTGAGCAGGGGAAAACTGGGTCCGGGGTTTGAAATCTTGGTTTGGGTTTGCAGGGAGGGCTAAGCTTCCACTTTGGAGGATCTGTCCCTGGCTAGTTCTGAGTTGGTAGGTGTAGGGACCAGCCTGTGAGGGGAAGTCTTTGAGGTTTAAGTTTAGCCTTGGAGTCTGCTTGGTTTCTGGTAGGGGATAGTAGTGCCAGCTCTTTGGATCTTGACTAGCTTGGATGTGCAGGGTCAGAGGTCCTTCTTGTTTGACCATAGGGAAAAGAAGCTCGACCTGCTGGGCAGTTACAGGGGTGATCTGGATGGATTGGCTGGGCTGGATCGCTGCTTGAATAGGGGTTGCTGGATACATGGGCACCTCCTTGGTTCTTTTTCTATTCATTCGGAATGACTGGAGAAAAAGTTGTAAATAAGGTAAACTGGTAAGAGAACACTTGTAGGAGGAACCTATGTTAGAACGGTATACGCGACCTGAAATGGGAGCCATTTGGTCTGAGGAAAATAAGTATCAGGCCTGGTTAGAGGTGGAAATTTTAGCGGCTGAGGCCTGGGCTGAGTTGGGGGAGATTCCCAAGGAAGATGTGGCCCTGTTGCGCGAGAAGGCTAGCTTTGATGTGGCGCGAATTTTGGAGATTGAGCAGGAAACTCGCCATGATGTGGTGGCCTTTACTCGGGCCGTATCAGAGTCTCTGGGTGAGGAAAGCAAGTGGGTCCACTTTGGCTTGACTTCAACAGATGTGGTGGATACAGCTTACGGTTATCTTTATAAGCAGGCTAACGATATTATTCGCCGTGATCTCGAAAACTTTACCCAGATTATTGCCGATAAGGCGCGGGAGCATAAATACACCATTATGATGGGGCGGACCCATGGTGTTCATGCGGAGCCAACGACTTTTGGCTTGAAACTGGCAACTTGGTACAGTGAGATGAAGCGGAACATGGAGCGTTTTGAGGCAGTCGCTAAGGGCGTTGAAGCTGGTAAAATTTCTGGTGCGGTTGGGAACTTTGCGAACATTCCACCCTTTGTGGAGGAGTATGTCTGCGAGCGTTTAGGCATTCGACCGCAGGAAATTTCCACTCAGGTTCTGCCACGGGATCTGCATGCGGATTACTTTAATTGTCTAGCCCTGATTGCGACTTCGATTGAACGTATGGCAACCGAGATTCGTGGCCTCCAGAAGTCGGAGCAACGTGAGGTGGAGGAGTTCTTTGCCAAGGGGCAAAAAGGTAGTTCAGCCATGCCTCATAAACGCAACCCGATTGGCTCTGAGAACATGACCGGATTGGCCCGTGTCTTGCGGGGACATATGGTGACAGCCATGGAGGATGTTGTGCTTTGGCATGAGCGGGATATTTCCCATTCTTCTGCTGAGCGGATCATCGCTCCGGATTCAACCATTCTTGTGGATTACATGCTCAATCGTTTTGGGAACATCGTTAAGAACTTGACGGTCTTCCCTGATAATATGCGCCGGAACATGGACGCAACCTTTGGTTTGATTTATAGCCAGCGTGTTTTATTATCTTTAATTGAAAAGGGAATGACGCGGGAAGTCGCCTATGACTTGGTTCAGCCCAAAACGGCTGAGGCCTGGGACCAACAGGTTGATTTTAAACAGTTGCTACTAGAAGATTCTACCATCACTTCTTACCTCACTCCAGCGGAAATTGATGAAGTCTTTAACCCAGACTATTACACCAGCGGAGTTGAAGCTATTTTTAATCGTTTGGGACTCTAACAAAAAAGGCCTTGCTTCTCCTGGGTGAGAAGTAGGCCTTTTTGAATGTTTATTGTTTATCATTTATAGTCATTTGAAACAAGAACAAGACAACAAAGCATCCAGAAAATTGTCATAACTGGGCAATACTTTTCTGAGGTG
>NZ_JAOBSU010000083.1:0-7663 GCF_025447695.1 Streptococcus danieliae
ATGATATCGTCTTGACCAGTTTTCTCAGACCAGCTTGGGACAAGGACTTCCTTAACACCTGCTGGGTGATTAACATTGGTAACAACCACATCATAGCCAGAACTAGATACATTGGCAGTTGACACTCGACCGGTCTTCTCAACCTTCGGTACTTGCGGAAGCTCCTCAATAGCTACATAGCGACGAAAGCCAGAGTAGGAAATATAAGAAATCCAGCGGTGATTTTCTGCAGTTAGCACACGGTCATAACGAACAGATTGACCAGGAGAATAGAAGGCTAAATCCGGGCTAGACAAGCGTGCTTCATTTTTGACACCTGCTGTTTTACTAAAGGTATAGGTTCCCTGCGGAGCCAAAGCATTCAAGGTGTTGGCAACTGCTGAGTCCGTTGTTTGACCAGACTGATTCTGTCCGGGTAGGGCTACATAGCGACGAGCACCTGAAGCTCCAATATAAGACAACCATAGTCGCTCATCTGCACTCAAGAGACGGTCATAGATGACAGACTGTCCCTTTTGATAGGTTGCAACAACAGTAGAAGACAGGTTAGGCTGGGAATGAACAGCTGTCTTTTCCTCGAAAACATAGGTTCCTGAATCTGGTAGAGTCGCTACATTTGGGTTTCCAGCTGTCGCTGCTCGACGAACAGGATTTACGCTTGGAGCTACAACAGGGCTACTACTTGAAGAGCTAACAATTGCAGGACTTTCAACTTTTGAGGATGCCGGTTGAACCTCTGGAGTCACCTTAGTTTCCACTTTGGACTCGCTAACAGAGGACACAGATTCACTTGGTACTAGTTCTGCTTGAGCAACTGAACTAGTCTCAGTAGACGGTTCAACTTCTTTTTGGCTACTTGCAGGAGTAGGCTCAGAAGTTATTTGAGTGACCACCTCGGTACTACTACTTGCGACTGTTTGACTGGTAGCCTCTGTTGACGCAGAACTTTCTGCTAGACTATCCGCCTGCACTTGCCCACCCATAAAGGCCAAGCTCGCAATAAGAACCGAGGCTGCTCCGAAAGAGTACTTCCGAATTGAAAAACGCTGTTGCGACCCATGTTTCATAGATTTCATTTCCTTTAAATTTTCTTAAACTTACCTGTTCATTTTACCATAGAAAATAATTTTTTCAATGCAAATAAAGAAAAAAGCCCGGAAAAACCGAGCTTTGAAACCATTAGTTTACAAAATCCAAAAGAGCTAGGAAGCTATCCACTTCAAGGGAAGCACCACCTACAAGAGCTCCATCTACATCTGGGCAAGCCATGTACTCTTTAACATTAGATGGATTTACAGAACCACCGTATTGTACACGAACCTTATCTCCAACTTCTTGGCCGAAGTCCGCAGCCACAACGTCACGAACTGCTTTACACATTTTCTGTGCATCATCTTGAGTTGCAGATTTACCAGTACCAATAGCCCAAATTGGCTCATAAGCAATGACAAGAGATGCCACTTGCTCTGCTGAAAGATCTTTAAGCGCTGCCGAAACTTGAGCTCCAACAAACTCAACCGCTTGTCCTGCTTCATAAGTCTCAAGAGACTCACCACAACAGATGATTGGAGTCATACCGTTACGGAAGATTGCGTGCGCTTTTTTGTTGATATCTTCGTCTGTTTCATGGAAGTAATCACGACGCTCAGAGTGACCGATGACAACATAGTCCACACCCATTTCACTCAAGACTTTAGGGCTTGTTTCACCTGTAAAAGCACCTGCATCTTCAAAGTAAGTGTTTTGAGCAGCCACTTTAAGATCTGAATCTTTAGAGAACCAAAGAAGAGCATTCAAATCAACAGCTGGTGCAGCAATCGCTGCTTCAACAAGATCAGCTGAAGGCAATTTACCTGCAAGTCCCTCTACAAAAGCTTGAGCTTCTTGAGGATTTTTGTTCATTTTCCAGTTACCGGCAATAATTGGTTTACGTGACATTTCACATACCTCTTCTATTTTTATTACAGTCCCTATTTTATCACAAAGACAACCAGAAAAAAAGGACATTTCCGCCCTCAAAGCAATCTTCAATGACTAATTCTTCATTAAATGTAAAAAAACACTAGCCTGTCCCAAGGACAAGCTAGCGCTGTTCTGACTTTAATTGTTAATCTAGGAAATGAACCGAATTAAGCTTCGATTTCAGTAACCATACCTGAACCAACAGTACGTCCACCCTCACGGATAGAGAATGTTGTTCCTTGTTCTACGGCGATTGGGTGGATCAACTCAACGTCGATTGTCACGTTATCACCAGGCATAACCATTTCAGTACCTGCTGGCAACTCGATAGAACCAGTTACGTCAGTAGTACGGAAGTAGAATTGTGGACGGTAGTTGTTGAAGAATGGAGTGTGACGTCCACCTTCTTCTTTAGTAAGGATGTAAACTTCACCTTTAAATTTAGTATGTGGGTTGATAGAACCTGGTTTAGCAATAACTTGTCCACGCTCGATCTCATCACGTTGAACACCACGAAGAAGAACCCCAACGTTGTCTCCTGCAAGACCTTCATCCAATTGTTTACGGAACATTTCAACTCCAGTAACAACGGCTTTAGTAGTTTCTTCTTTGATACCAACGATTTCGATTTCGTCGTTGACACGAACCACACCACGGTCGATACGTCCAGACGCAACAGTACCACGACCAGTGATTGAGAATACGTCCTCGACTGGAAGAAGCAATGGTTTGTCAGTATCGCGTTCTGGTTCTGGAATGTATGAGTCAACAGTGTTCATCAATTCCATGATGATGTCTTCAAATGCTGAATCACCTTCAAGCGCTTTAAGAGCTGAACCTTGGATAACTGGTAGGTCATCACCTGGGAAATCGTATTCTGAAAGAAGGTCACGGATTTCCATTTCAACCAACTCAAGCAACTCTTCATCATCAACAAGGTCAACTTTGTTCATGAAGACGATCAAGTTCTTAACACCAACCTGACGTGAAAGAAGGATGTGCTCACGAGTTTGTGGCATTGGTCCATCTGTAGATGCTACTACAAGGATAGCTCCGTCCATTTGAGCCGCACCAGTGATCATGTTTTTAACGTAGTCCGCGTGTCCTGGAGCGTCGATGTGAGCGTAGTGGCGTTTTTCAGTTTCGTACTCAACGTGTGCAGTGTTGATGGTGATTCCGCGCTCGCGCTCTTCTGGAGCAGCATCGATAGAAGCGTAATCTTTAGGTTGGTTAACTGATGAAGGCAAACGACGTGCCAAAACAGTTGTAATCGCTGCAGTTAGGGTAGTTTTACCGTGGTCAACGTGTCCAATTGTACCAACGTTAACGTGGGGTTTACTACGATCGTATTTTTCTTTTGCCATTTGGGTAAAAGCCTCCAATAAAATATATTTTATAGATAGACAGTAGGCAATACAGTCTAACTTTCCCTACTATTCTATCAGACTGTTAGAAAAAATCAAGCCTTTTACTTCTTTTTTTAATTTTTCCGCCGATTAACCAGAGTTGCGCAACCCTGTCGCAATTCCATTGATCGTTGTCGCAATCAAGGAATCTGCTGAAGCCGGTAAATTCCCCTCCCGCTTGCGACGAATTAGCTCCACCTGAACATAATTCAAAACATCAAAATAAGGCATCCGATAAGACAAACTGTTGGAAAGATAGCTGTTGTCCGCCAAGAGCTCATCTCTTTCTTCTATTAACAGAACACTCTCCTTGGTTTTGTGCCATTCTGCCAAAATCAGGTCATAAACAGCCGCAACCTCTGGATCCTTTACCAAATCCAGATAGTGAGCCGCAATGGTCATATTTGATTTAGCCAGTACCATGTCAACGTTGGAAAGTAAGCCTCGGAAAAATGGCCAATTCTGATACATCTCGCGGAGAATGTCCAGCCATTCTGGATCCTCTGCAATTAAGGTCTGAAAGGCCTGACCAACCCCGTACCAACCAGGCAGCATCATCCGGTTCTGGGACCAAGAAAAGACCCAAGGAATCGCCCTCAAACCAGAAATCTCCGTAATCGTTTTACGAGCTGCTGGCCTGGAACCAATATTTAAACTGGAAATTTCTGCAATCGGACTAGCTTCAAAAAAGAAATCATAAAAAGCAGGATTTTCAAACACTAGCTGTCGATAGGCCTGGTAGCTACTTTGCACCAGGTGATTCATAACCCGTCCATAGGTTTCACGCTGCTCTACACTCAACTCTGCTTCCAGGTTCAGCATCCGGTCCAACGAAGCCGACAGCAACATTTCCAAATTGTAATAGGCCGCTTCCTGATTGCCATACTTGTTGGCAATCACTTCCCCCTGCTCCGTTAAACGCAGGCGGTCCCGGATACTTTCCAACGGTTGGGCAATAATCGCTTCATAAGTTGGGCCACCACCGCGACCCACTGTTCCACCACGGCCGTGGAAGAAGGTCACCTTGATCCCAAATTCCTGCCCCAGTTTTTGGAGATCTTCTTGGGCTTGGTAAAGGGACCACACTGAAGACAGATAACCACCGTCCTTATTACTATCCGAATAGCCCAGCATGATTTCCTGATAGCCGTTTTGAGAGGCAATCCATTTTTGAACCAAGTCCAAAGACAGATAGTCCTGCATGGTCTGACGTGAAGCCTCTAAGTCCTCAATCGTTTCAAAAAGTGGAACTAACTGGAGACGGGTGCTTTCGCGGTTTAATAAGCCAACCTCCTTCAAGAGAGTTGCCAATTCCAGTAAATCAGACACACTGGTGGCATGCGAGATAATCGATTGGCGAATCACTTCTTCTCCCAATACATCTTTGAGTTTAGCAGCCATTTTGAAAATGGCTAGTTCTTTAGCCAACAAGTCACTCTTGGGCAGGGTTGGGGCTGACAAGGGCCGGGGATCCTCCGTCAACAACTGCAAGAGCAGGGCAACCTTTTGGTTCTCTGTTTTACTTGCATAATCATCAACTAAACCAGCTGTAGCTAATAATTCTGCCACGCAGGATTCGTGCATGGAAGAATCCTGCCGCAGGTCGATGCTGGCCAGGTAAAAACCAAAAACCTCTACCGTTGTCAGCAGCTGACTCAATTTCCCACTAGCCAGGTGCTGCTGACCGAAGGTCAAGAGGGAATCTTGAACCTGCTGCAACTCTGCCCGAAACTCCGCCGCACTGGCATAGGCTGGAATAGTCTCCCAATCACGCTGCTGTTGGATTCGGATCAAATCTTTACCAGCCAAGGTCACATCCAAGTTTTCCGCCCGCCCCAAGAAGTCCTGCATGTCCCGCTGCGTTTTTAAGAGTCGATCCCGGATCCAAGAAAGCGCTCGACGATAGGGTTCTTTTTCCCTAAAAATCGAATTATCTTGTGAGAGGCTAGCCAACTGTTCTACCTCGGCACTAACCTGTGTCAAATTCAAGGAAACAGAATAGTCCCGATACAACTTGTTGAGCGTTTGTAGGTAAAAGTCAAAAAGAACTTCCTGCTGAACACGGGCTGATTCTTTCAGGGTATCTGCAGTCACAAAAGGATTGCCGTCGCGGTCGCCGCCAATCCACATTCCCATAGAAATGGGCTTACTGTTAGGAACAGATAGTCCCTGCTCTTGTGCCAACTCGCGATAGGTCTGGGTAAGCCGGGGAACCGCCTCCAACAAGGAGCTACGATAATAAGCCATAGCATTGACAATTTCATTGGTAACCGTCAATTTCTGCTCCCGGATCAGATCAGTTTGCAAAATCGTTTCCAGATAGCGATTAAGCTCTTCTTCCCACTCTGCCTGGTTCAAATCTCCTGGTAAGGCCATCCGCTTCTGCTTGAGAAGGTCATGGATTTGCGACATCAAATCCAGCAAGGACTTCCGTTGGACCTGGGTTGGGTGGGCCGTTAAGACCGGCACCACCTGAAGATCTTCGAGGAGAGTCTGGGCATTCTCCATTTGCGCCATCCGGGCAACCGCCTGGCTCAGTTTCCCAAGATAGTCCTCCTGTAAATTATTCCGCCGTTGAATGGTCACCTCCAGATCAACATCCTCGGCAATATTAATCAAAAGAGGAACGACCGCAAAATAGCGAACCAACAATGCCATCCGCTCCAATTCTAAATCCTTCAGATAAGCGGCAATCGCTTGATCCGCTCCTGCCACGACCCAGTTTTTTACCTGAGCAATTTCGTCTAAGACACCTGGACCATAAGCTGCTACCACAATCTGGTTGACCATCCGGGTCAGTTCTTGGGCATCCTCGGCAATGACCTCTGCGGATACCTGGTACTCTAGTTTTTCCATTTTTTCTCCTCGTATGCAAAAAGAGGCGTGGACAAGGCCTTTCCTCATCCCGCCCAATCAAACAAGCCCTTTCATCCTCAATAGAGAGGCTGACCTTCTTCTAGCGCTTTCTTTTTTTCCGTCGCATCAACATTTAAAACAAAAGCAATGGCAATGGACAGAACCAACAAACTATTCCCACCTTGCGAAAGGAAGGGGAAGGTAACCCCGGTTGAGGGAATCAAGCCGGAAATCCCACCAATATTGACAAAGGTCTGCGTCAGCAAAAGCCCACCAACTCCTGTCGCCAACATGGCATTAAAGGGATCACGCGCCTGAATCCCAACCAACAAAATCCGCAGGATCAGGAAAAAGAGCAAACCTAAAATCAAACTGGCACCGACAAAACCCAACTCCTCAATCACAATGGAGAAGATAAAGTCTGTATGCGCCTCAGGCAGGTAGCCATTCTTCTCAATCGAATTCCCCAAACCAAGCCCAAACCAAGAACCATTACTCATAGCATAGTAGGAATTGGCTAGTTGGTGGCCCGAATCGGACAAATCCTCAAAGGGGTTAAAAAAAGCACTAAACCGCTTGGCAATATAACCAAACAAGGGAATTTTAGCCACAACATCAACCCCGACCAGACGAATCGCTCCCAAAATAGCTGCCGACAAGGCCACAATAGCTCCCAGACTGGTCATAAACCAACGGTAGGAAATCCCACTCAAGGAAACCATAATTAAGGTCAGCAAGGTCAAAATCGTCGCATTTCCCAGGTCCGGCAAGGAAGCCACAACCCCCAGAGAAATTAGAACTGCCACTCGCCAATCGGTAAAACTCCGTGGAAAGACGGTGTTTTTGGTCAAGGCATAATAGTCACTGCTGGCAATCAACTCCTGTTCGCTGCTAAAAACCGAAGCCAGGTACCAAACCATTACCACCTTGAGGTATTCAGCCGGCTGCAAACTCAAAGGCCCCAGCAAAATCCATCCCCTAGCCCCATTGATTGTCGCTCCAAAGAAGCGTGAAATAATCAGCAAGAGGACAACCACGCTGAGAATAAAGCCGACTACTTTTTGATTTTTCAAAAAGTCTAGTTTCATTTTGTAAATCAAGGCGATCCCAATTAAACTCGCAATCCAAAAGATCCCTTGTGTCAGTACGGAGCCAAAAGGATTCCCGCCACTCTGGATCGAGTTTGCACTCGTTGTCGAATAGACCACAATCAGCCCCAAAACCGACAAGATGAGGTAAGGAATCAGGATTGAGTAATTTAACAAATAGCGTTTTTCAATCTTCATTGCATACCCGTTTTCTCTAAAATTTCAGCCTTGATTATACCATTTTCACTACCAAAAAAAAAGCAAAAGACGATACGAATCATTCCCGTTGCTTATTCTTTTTGAAAATAATGTCAGGATCCTGACTCCTCCTCATCAATTTCATAAAAATAA
>NZ_JAOBSU010000084.1:0-7587 GCF_025447695.1 Streptococcus danieliae
AGGGCTCCGAACCCGACCTAATCAACCTTGCGGGGGTGGGACAGAACTAATTTTGAAAAAAATTAGTTCTGTCCCACCCCAGCTTTTTTCAGAAAGTGGAATTTTTTTCAAAAAGACTTGTAAATTATACAAAAATTATGTATAATATTCACATCAACCTAAGAGGAGATTGAAAATGAAAGTAACAACAATTTTTAAAAGCTTGACAGCCTTAGGCTTGGCTCTTAGTTTAGCGGCTTGTGGCAGCAGTACGGCTTCGACACCAGCAGCCATTCAGGAAAAAGGTAAGCTAGTGGTTGCGACCAGTCCAGACTATGCGCCCTTTGAATTCCAGACCTTGATTGATGGTAAAAACCAAGTGGTTGGTGCGGATATTTCCTTGGCGCAGGACATTGCTGATGAGCTGGGGGTCGAGCTCGAAGTTTCGACCATGAGCTTTGATAATGTGCTTTCTACCCTGCAGAGTGGGAAGGCGGATCTAGCCATTTCAGGTTTGACTAGCACGCCTGAGCGGGAAGCTGTTCTCTCCTTCTCAGACTCTTACTATGAGAATGGACACTCACTCTTGGTTCGGGCGGCAGACAAGGATCTCTACAAATCCTTGGATTCTTTTAAAGGAAAAAAAGTAGCGGCTCAAAAAGGTTCAATCCCAGAACAAATGGTGAAAGACCAGCTAGCGGATGCACAATTGCTGTCACTCCAGGCGATGGGTGAGGCGATTAATGAATTGGTTGCAGGCAAGGTTGATGCAGTGGCGATTGATGAGCCAGTTGCCTTGGGCTATGTGAACCAGAACAAGGACTTGGCCATTGCCCAAGCAGGGCTCAAAACAGAGGAGTCCCAAGGAAATGCAGTGGCGATGCAAAAGGACAACAAGGAATTGCAGGATGTCGTCAACAAGGTCATCGCCAAAGTGAAAAAAGACGGCAGCTACACTAAATACCTAGAAGAAGCCAGCAAGTACACAGCAGCAGAATAGGAGCAGCGGATGAATCTAAACAAAATCTTGAAAAAAGTGGGTTTGTTAGCCCTCGGGCTAACTCTGACAGCCTGCGCTAGCGGCTCTGAAACAGCTAGTCCAGAGGCTATTCAGGCCAAGGGGAAATTAGTTGTTGCCACCAGCCCAGACTATGCGCCCTTTGAGTTCCAGACCTTGATTGATGGAAAAAACCAGGTTGTTGGCGCGGATATTTCCTTGGCTCAAGACATCGCGGATGAACTGGGCGTGGACTTGGAAGTCTCTGCTATGAGCTTCGACAATGTTTTGACCAGTCTCAGTAGCGGCAAGGCCGACCTAGCCCTAGCTGGACTGTCCAAAACCCCAGAAAGAGAAGAAGTTGTGACCTTCTCGGACTCCTACTATGAAAATGGTCGGGTCCTCCTGGTCCGCTATGAAGACAAAGCTACCCTCAAAAGCCTAGACAACTTTAAGGGCAAAAAAATCGCCGCCCAGAAGGGAACCTTGGAGGAACAACTGGTCAAGGAGCAACTGATCTCCTCAGAAGTCATTTCCCTCCAAGCCATGGGAGAAGCCATCAACGAATTAGTCACTGGCAAAGTCGACGCAGTTGCTATTGACCAAGCCGTGGCCACAGGCTACACCTCTCAAAATGACAAACTAGCCATCTCAGACGCAGAGCTGAAAACCCAAGAAACCATTGGCACAGCTGTTGCCATGCAAAAAGGCAACAAAGAACTTGAAGCCGTCGTCAACAAGGTCATCGCTAAAGTGAAAAAAGATGGCAGCTATGCTAAGTATCTAGAAGAAGCCAGCACCTATACTGTTGTGGAGTAGGTCAGGGGCAAATTGAAGTCTATAAAAAGCGAGATTCACAGGAATGGATCTCGCTTTTTGCTGGGGTAAGGATGGTGGAGGTGTAAGACCACCTTGCAAAGTTTTGTCAATGAGCTGGTACTTGTTGTATAATAGTAGCTATGAATACCAAACCAAGGGCAGCTTATGTCCATATTCCTTTTTGTACACAAATCTGTCACTATTGTGATTTTTCTAAAGTTTTTATCAAGAACCAGCCGGTGGATGATTATCTGCGGGCTTTACTTGCGGAGATTCGAGCTTATGAGCCTGGGCCAGTAGATACGCTCTATATTGGGGGTGGGACGCCTTCGGCCTTGTCGGCTGCTCAGTTGGAGTTTCTTTTAGAGGGCTTAGCTTCGATTTTTGATATCAGTCAGGTTCAGGAGTGGACCTTGGAGGCTAATCCGGGTGACTTGTCCCAGGATAAGATTGAGGTGATGGCCAATGCTGGTTTAAATCGGATTTCGCTAGGGGTGCAAACTTTTAATGATCGCGAATTGCGCCAGATTGGTCGGATGCACCAGGAGAAGGATATCTATGACAATATTGACCGATTGAAAGCGGCTGGTTTTCACAACATTTCCATTGATTTAATCTATGCCCTTCCCAACCAAACCATGGAGCAGGTGAAAACCAATGTACAGAAGGCCTTGGCTTTAGATATTCCCCATATGAGTCTCTACTCCTTGATTTTGGAAAACCATACAGTTTTTATGAATCGTATGCGTCGGGGGCAGTTGAATCTACCACAGGAGGATCTGGAGGTGGATATGTTCCATTACATTATCAATAGCCTCAAGGAGGCCGGTTATGACCATTATGAGATTTCGAATTTTTGCCGGCCGGGTTATGAGAGCCGTCACAATCTCATGTATTGGGACAATGCCGAATATTATGGTCTAGGGGCGGGAGCTTCGGGCTATTTAAATGGAGTTCGTTACCGGAATCATGGGCCAATCCGCCATTACTTGAATGCGGTTGAGGCAGGGAATGCGCGTGTTTACGAGGAGAAACTCAGTCTCAAGGAGCAGATGGAAGAGGAGCTCTTTTTAGGGCTGCGCAAACGTGCGGGGGTCTCAATCCAGCGGTTTGAGCAAAAATTTCAACGCTCCTTTGAGGAAGTTTATGGAGCTATTGTAGCTCAAATGCTGGAAGAAGGCTTATTGATCCGGGAAGGAGACCGTCTGCGGACAAGTCAGAAAGGGCTGTTCCTGGGAGACACGGTTGCCGAACGTTTTATCTTGAAATAAGATAGAAGAGGAAGAAGCAAGATGTATAAGGGTTATTTATTGGATTTAGATGGAACGATTTACCGTGGGACGGAGCTGATTCCTGAAGCGCGTGATTTTGTCAAGGAGCTTCAGGCGCGCGGCCTGCCCTATCTCTTTGTAACCAACAACACCACGCGCCGCCCCGAGGTCCTACAGGCCATGCTGGAGGAACGCTTTGACCTCCAGGTTCCCCTATCTACTCTTTACACAGCCAGTCTGGCGACGGTTGATTATATGGTGGATAAAAATTTAGGGAGGACGGCTTACGTTATTGGCGAGGACGGGCTAAAGGCGGCGATCTACGAAGCCGGTTTTGAGGAAGATCCTATCAATCCGGCCTATGTGGTAGTTGGACTGGATACGGAGTTAACCTACGAAAAAGCTAAAATTGCCAGTCTGGCGATCCAAAAGGGAGCCCACTTTATCGGTAGCAATCCCGACCTCAACATCCCAACTGATGAAGGACTCTTACCGGGTGCCGGATCCCTGGTTCGTTTTATCCAAGCCAGCACGCGCGTGGAGCCTGTTTACATTGGTAAACCGGAGGCGATTATCATGGAAAAGGCCTTGGAGCGGATTGGCTTGAGCAAGGAAGAAGTTGTGATGGTGGGAGATAACTACATGACTGATATCCGGGCCGGTCTTGATAATGGAATTGCCAGTCTACTAGTCTTAACCGGTTTTACCCAGGCAGAAGAAGTAGCAGACCTACCGATTCCACCGACCCATGTAGTGACTTCTTTAGCAGACTGGAGTTTTGATGACTAGGCGGGCTTGGATTTCGGGCGTATTGATGAGTTTCTGGGGGCTATCCGCCTCCATTTTACTAACCATCTGGATTTTTGATCTGGCCTATCCCCTGTTTCTGGACCTCTGGGATCTGCCTAAAAGTCTGGGTTGGCCCGCTGAACGGTTGGCGCGAAATGTGGCGGTCTTGATGGATTACCTGACCCTGCCTTGGATCAACCAGCTCAAGTTCCCAGACCTACCGGCATCGGAGTCAGGTCTTTACCATTTTCAGGTGGTCAAGTACCTATTTCATTTTTGTCAGCTGGTCTTTGTCGGCACCAGTTTGGGAATTGCTTTTCAGAAATCCTGGCTTTGGGTGCCGGCTAGCTGGTACCGGCTTTGGGCCTTGATTCCACTAGGCTTGGGCTTTTTAGCAGTGCTGGTGGGCTTTGACCAGTTCTTTATTTGGTTCCACCAGGTTCTCTTTCCTGGTGACCAGACCTGGCTTTTTGATCCGCGTTTAGATCCGATTATTCTTCTATTGCCCCAGGATGTCTTCCTGCTATCTTTTATCTGCTGGGGCATCCTCTATGAACTTTATTTTTTCTTTTGTTTTTTTGCAACTAAAAAATCTGGCCTATCGTGAAGAGCCAGATTTTTCTGTTAAAGCTTAGTATGGTGCTGGTGTTCGAGACTGGAATAGTCCAATTCAATGGCACTTTCGACAATCTTGTGAGCCTCTAAGAGGTGGTGGATCTGGTCTTTGAGGAGCCGCTCATCGGTCCCCGTTTCGATATGCAGGTGGAGCATGGCTATGTGACGCTGACCATCCATGGTCCAGGCATTGAATTGGGTGACTTGGTGGACTCCATCCATCGTTTCGATCTGCCTGCGCAAGCCTTCTAGATTGAGATCTTCTGGCGCTTTTTCAAGAAAAATTTGTAAATTGTTGAGGAATTTAGGCAGGGATTGACTGAGGATAAAAAGGGAGATGGCGATAGAAAGCAAGGGGTCTAGGAAATACCAGTCTGTAAATTGGAGAAGGATGCTGACCAGAAGAACCGCGACCCAGCCCAAAATGTCTTCGAGGAAATGGAGGGTCAGGATTTGTTGGTTGGCACTGTGTCCCTTGTGGACCAGGTGGGCCGCAAAACCATTGATGGCAATGGCGAGGAGGGCCAGGGCAAAGGTCCCTTGATGATTGACGACAGGCGGATTGAAAATTTTCGGTGTGTTTTCAATGATGAGGAAGGTGGATCCAGTGATGAGGATGCTGGCAGTTACCAAGGCAGCTAGAATCGTGAAACGTTGGTAGCCTAGGGTGTAGCGGAGGTCAGTCTGTTTGGTGGAGACTTTTTCCAAATAAGCAGAGAGGCCAATGGCCATGGCATCCCCAAAATCGTGAACGGCATCGGCTAGGACGGCCGAGGATTGGAAGAGGACTCCAAAAATGGCTTCCAGGATGGCGAAGGAGAGATTGAGAACAAAGGCTATAAATGTGGTTTTTGAGTGCTTGTGCATCGCTTCTTGTTACCGACTTTCTTCTAAGATTTGAATCAGAGCTTGTTTTTCCTGAGCGGTCAGTCCCCGATAGGCCCCATAGGGGAGTGTCTGATTTAGTTTGAAGGGGCCAAATTGAACTCGACTGAGGCTGATCACCTTGACCCCAACAGCCAGGAACATTTTTTTAACCTGATGAAACTTACCTTCGGCCAGCTCAATCAGAGCGCGACTTTGCTTGGCTGAGGATTCCAAAATAGTTAGTTGGGACGGTCGGCATTGGTAGCCATTTTCAAAAATAATGCCTGTCGCAAACAGGGCAGGTAAGTCCGAGTGTAGGGGACCATTGACTACTACTTGATAGGTCTTAGACACATGGGCATCCGGGTGGAGGAGCTGGTAGCCCAGTGGACCGTTATCCGTCAGCAATAGGAGCCCTGAAGTATCGCGATCCAGACGGCCTAGAGCATACAAATCTGGATTCCAATCACAACTGGCTAGGGAATCAAAGACAGTGGCATGGTGGGCATCGCGATTGGCGGTAACGACTCCACGAGGTTTATGGAGGAGCCAGTAGTGGTGCTTGCTGGCTGGGGCAGGTTGACCCTGAATCGTAACCATTTGAAGGTTGGTATCCACATTTTGAGAGAGCTTGCAGGCAGCTTGTCCGTTTACTAAAATCTGGCCCTTGGCCAGGGCTTGTTTCATTTCTTTGCGGCTATAGCTCGAAGCTAAAAGTTGATCGATTCTCATGCCTCCATTATAACAAATTTTCTGAAAGAGAAAGCGTTTTTTTTTTTTCATTTCCCGACTTGTCTAACTTTTTTGGATTTGGTATACTTTTAAAATTGTAAGGAGGAAAGAAAATGACAATTATTTCACAAATTTTGTTAGTTCTGTCAGCAGCCTTGTTTTTCTTTATTTTTTATTTAGAAACCGTGGCGACAACTTCTATTAAAACCAAACAAACCTTTGGTATGAGTGACTCTGACTTAGAATCTAAATCGCTGCAACTATGGATGCGCAACCAAGGTGTCTATAATGGCTTTATTGGTTTGGGTCTTTTGTATGCGGCTTTCTTTAGCAGTAATGGGAAAGAAGTAGCCCTAGTCTTTTTGGTGAATATCTTGGTAGTTGCCTTTTACGGTGGTCTAACCAGCAATAAGTCGATTATCCTCAAGCAAGGTGGTCTACCTTTCTTGGCCCTTTTGAGCTTGATTTTTCTATAATAAAAAGGAGCAGACTGCTCCTTTTTATTATAGGGTTTCGTACCCGAGTAGGACACCCCCTTCTTCGGCATAAAAGCTACAGATGCCGGAAGTTGGTAGGCTATGGATTTCAGCTTGGGGGTATTCGGTATGGATGAGTTTGCTGAGGTCTTGGACAAAGTCTGGGTTGCTGCGGTGGGAGATATGAATCCGTCCGCCTTTGTAACCGGCTTTTTTCATCTCCGCCCAGGCTGTGGAGACGGCTTTTTTGTTACTACGCGCTTTTTGGAGCAATTCAAGCTCGCCCTTGCTGCTGGCTTGGCCGACCATACGGATATTGAGGAGGCCCACAACTTTCCCAACAATCTTGTTGAGACGGCCATTTTTGACCAGATTATCTACCTTTTCGAGAACAAAAATTAATTTACTTTGTTTTTGATATTCTTCGATGGCGACAAGGATTTCGGGATAAGTGAGTCCTTGTTTGATGTATTCATTGAGTTGGTAAACGAGGAGGTCCATCTCGCCTCCGGCAGAGAGGCTGTCGATAATGTGAACCTTGGCATCGGGATGGGTTTCTAAATAGATCTCCCGTGCCAAACGGGCTGCATTGTTACTACCAGAAAGAGCGCCGGTAATGGTCACCACAAAGATGGCGTCCGCATCCCCAAAGGCTTGTAGATACTGATCCGGGCTCGGGCAGGCAGACTTAGATGCCTGCTCGCTAGCGTACATGACTTCCATCATAAAATCAATATCCAGGTTGGCCTTATCCACAAAGGTCTTGTCGCCTACTTGAACATACATGGGGATCGATTCAAACGTCGTGTTGGGCGCTAAATGTTCCAACTGGCGATAGTTACAGGCAGAGTCTGCAATAATTTTCCACTTCATCAGGTGCTCCTTAAAAAATGTACATTTCACAAAGTTATGTCCTATTATCTAGTATAGCACAATTTTGTTAAAAATCCAAAGAAAAAGCGAATGGAATCATTCCCGTTGCTTATTCTTTTTGAAAATAATGTCAGGATCCTGACTCCTCCTCATCAATTTCATAAAAATA